>CAZJNP010000088.1:0-9336 GCA_964547355.1 uncultured Calditrichaceae bacterium | reverse complement strand
TACTCAACGGGTTCGGCCGTTATTGTTTTAGGCAAAAGAGAGTAAAAAGGAGGCAAACCATGAAACCGTTCGTTGCTTTCATTTTAACCTTTGTATTTTTACTTTCATTTTCCAAAGGAGAAAATCTCAACTGGGACGGATATAATATCAGAGTTTATGTGCATCGCATTAGCGATAATAACGGAAATGGCGGAATCTCCAATGAACAATTAAATGACTACATGAACCATTTAAAGAATGTTTTTAAAGAATATGATATTTATGTACAATGGCTTAATCCGGGTTCTATTGATGAAATCCATAATGATCTAGTGGCTTCAAACCAACCTGATTTTGAAACGTTATGGGGTATCAATCCTCATAGCGATGCCATTGATATCTATTTTGGTGTGGACGAGCCGGTACAGAATAAGTGGGGGAATACGGAAACGATACCATCCTTACATTTATGGATCCTTGGTAGTTCAGATAATAATGTATTAATTCATGAGTTCGGTCATTGTTTAGGGTTGTACCATACCTACCAGCAGGGTGGAGATGGTTGCGATGATACCGAACCGGATTCGTGGATCCATAGGGATAAATATATCAATTGTAATCATTATCAGGCCTGTCCTAATTGTGAAGAAGAAGTGGTACCGGAAAACATCTACAAAAACTACATGTCAAATTCACCATGGAATTGTAAAGAATTATTTACGTCCTGCCAAACAGAAAAGATGAAAGGAAAAATGGAATATGATCAACTATTTGCCACTGCCGCCTGTGAAGCAAAACGGTTATATGCCTTTAACCGTACGTTAGAGCAAAGTGATAATTTGGGAGGAACCATTTCCGTTGACGACTTAAGTACAAATTCATCCGATTATGATTTTCCGCATATTCCCTCTGGCAGTTCCGAGTATATGGCTGTGAACGATAATTTTATCGCAAAAACAAACGATGAAAAACTAAATAATAAAAAACATATTCAATGGTGGGATAAACGAGAGCAATATTTTCTAGAAAGCGAGCCGTTCGCTTTTTCAGACCACAATGAAATCACAGCATTTTTTAAAGTTCAGGAAAACGCAGCCATTAAATATATGTTGCAAGAGAGTTCGGAATATACCGGTGGAACAGTTGAGATTCATGATCCGTGGTATGTGGATATAAACGGCAACCAACCGGATGACTTTAAACCATTCACTTTTACATCTAATGGGTTGGATTACAGCGTGTTTTTGGAGCAAAGTGGACCAAGCTATAATTGGAATCCCCCTTACTACTCTGTTCAAGCCGAAGCCCAGCAAACCTTTACCGCCCATGGGCAGAATATCACCGGCTACTTTCACCACTGGGGCGGCAACGGGGTGGATTACCAGTCCTCCAATAACCGGGAAACGCCCGTAGTGTTTCTTAATCAGAACGCCCAGGCTGTGGCCAAATATAAAGGCCATCTGGCTTCCGGTTTGGCCCGGGCCACCGGTTACAACAATGGCCGGCGCATCGCGGAATACAACAATAAGCTGCACATGGTGTATCAGGATAACGACGAAATCTGGTACACCTATTCTTCCAACAACGGTCAAACCTGGAGCAAGGAGACGCGCATCAGCCCCAGAACCTACACAGACGGCTCGGGCCGGCTACACACCTTTATTAATCCCTCCATCGCGGCCAGTAACGGTTTCATTTACGTGGTCTGGGAAGAAGTCATTAAAAACGGTTCAAGTTATTATCATTATATTACTTTTCGCAAAAAATCCGTATACGGCGGTAACTGGAGTTCGGCGGAACACATTGGTTACAGCGGCTGGGTGAGCAACACCACGCCCATGCGTCCCTCCATTGCCGCAAAAAGCGGTCAGCAGCTATTGGTGGCCTGGCGGGATAAATCCACCGGTAAAATCAAAGCCACCAGTTTACTGGAAGACGAATGGTCGGATATTTATACCTTTTCCTCGGCCTATGGTTATCCCAATGCCATTTATCTTTCTTCCGGTAATAATCCGCTGGTGCTGGTATGGGGACAAAGCAATAAAATCAAATACGTCGCCGGATATCGTTCCAGCACCTCGCTGCATTTCGGCTCCATTAAAGATTTAACCTCGGGATTGCCCTCCTATTACGGCGAGCACAAACGCCCCAGCGCCTGCGCGGACGGCAACGGCATCGGCTATGTGGCATGGGAAGCGTACGACGCGGTAATGCTGCAAAACGTTATTCTGTACCAGTGCTACCGGTTTGACAACAACGGCCAGCTTTTCGGCGGCCTGACCGTGGTGGCTTCGGAAGAAGGAGGGTCCGCCCAGAGCCATCTGCTGAACGCAACCGTGTCCTACGACGATGCAAGCCATAAAACCACCATCTTTTACCAGTTCAATAATACCATCTACCGCAAACAAAAGAGCGGGTCAAACTGGACGGCAACCAATTACGGTTCGGGTAAGTATCCCTCCGTGGCGGCCCATGCTGATCTGGGCGCAGTGTGGACGCGCTATACCAGCGCGCCGTATCTGCTGAAAACGGAAAACTCCAACACCTATCTTACCAAAACCAGCGCTCTGCCGGTGGCGGTGGTCAAACGCTTTTACTACGACGGCAAAGAAGTGTCCGTGGTGGAACTGTCCGACTTTACCATGAACGGCAAGGAATACCTGTTTGATGATACTTTGACCACGGAAGCATTGGCTTTTAGCGGTTCGGACGCTTTTAACTATCGGCTGGATTATGTAACGAAAAATTATCTGGATGAAACGCCGGTATTGCTGTTCACCAGCGGCGAGCGGGTTATGAACCGCGAGGACCTGGACTGGAGCGAGGCTAATACCGTAAGCGCTTCGGGCTTCACCTATGTTCAGGATGTGGCGGCAACGGAGAAGGTGCGGTTAAAGTTCAGCGGGAGCGAGCCTTTTGTGGTGACCGTGGTCAAGGAGGGCAAGGAAGCGGCAAAAGCGCCGGCCGAGCCGCTGGTTTACGGTTCCGTATTACCGCAGCGTTACGCCTTAAGCGCCAATTATCCCAACCCGTTTAATCCGACGACCCGCATTCGAGTAAGTTTGCCGGAGGCGGCGTGGGTTGATTTGGCGGTGTACAATTTAGCGGGGCAGAAGGTGGCGCAGTTGTTGAGTGGTCGTAAACCGGCCGGGATTTACCAGGTTGTCTTTGACGGCAGCGGTCTGGCATCCGGGGTGTACATCTACCTGTTGCGGGCCAACGATTTTACCGCAGTGAAACGCATGCTGCTGGTGAAGTAGTACCCACCCCCTGTGTCCTCCTTCCTGAGCACGCCTCAGGGAGGAGGATTTTTTATTGTACATGCATCTCTATGTGTTTATTTATTGGGTTCTTGGTTTTTGATGGTTGGATTACAGATAACGGAAAAACTCCGATTCGGAGCTTTCTTCCCTCGGCGCTTCCATTCAAAATTCAACTTTGGTTAACCCGAATGGGAGACAGATGGTGAGATGCGATATTTTAGAGGACATTCATGTAAAAGGTGTTATTTCCAAACGCCCACTCTATTATTGATTGCGCGCCACTTCATTTTTTAACTGCGTGTAAAACGATTCAAACGCCTCCTTAATTTCATCCCGCACGCGCCGGAAAACGGCCAGCACTTCTTCCTCGCTGCCCCTGGCCTCGGCCGGATCGTCAAAGCCGATGTGCAAACGGTGCATTACCCTACCGATGAACACCGGGCAGGTCTCTTTGGCCGAATCGCATACCGTAATCACATAATCGAAGTCATCGTTGATAAATTGATCCACCTTTTTGGGATAGTGGGCGCTGATATCAATCCCATCCTCGGCCATCACCCGAACCGCTTTGGGATGTACCCTGTCCGAGGGCTGCGTTCCGGCCGAATACACTTCCAGATTCGAATCAAAGGATTTAAGAAAGGCTTCCGCCATCTGACTGCGGCAGGAATTGCCGGTGCATAAGATGAGTATTTTTGTCATTTTGCCTCGATAAGTGGTAATACGTTTTTGGATTGTTGAGTCGGAATTTGCGTTCGACACTAACCTGTTTTCTGACAATATATTATTTGATACAATAGACTTACAACAAAAAACGTAAAACAGTATGATTTGTATTACCTATGAAATAAAATTTGATATTTTTGCGCTTAATTGTATTATTCTTTTGATAACTAATTTAGAGGATTTTTAAAGTGTCATTTCCCAAACCAAATTTTCGATTATTCATTTGGATGTTGTATGCCGTTGCCTTAGGGGCTTTGGTTTATTTTCTAGCAACCGGACTTGATTATTATCTGCTTCCTCTCGATGCTCGTCCCCATCATCCATGGTATCCGGTTTTAAAGCCCGGAGGTTTGCGCAGCCATGGATTAGGCGTGATTGGCTCAGCGATGATGTTGTTGCTTTTGTTATATTCCCTGCGCAAGCGAACACGTTTATTTGGCGATATGGGAACCATGAGCCAGTGGCTACACGTGCATATTTTTCTGGGTATCATGGGGCCTTTGTTCGTCATCCTGCACACCACGTTTAAATTGAACGGCCTGGTGGCGGTTAGTTTCTGGTCTATGATTATTGTCGCCCTGAGCGGTGCGCTGGGACGTTTTCTATATAATCAAATTCCGCACAATATCCAGGGACAGGAGTTGTCTTTGGAAGAAGTGCACGAATTGCGTCGTTCGATGGAAATAAATTTAAAGGAACAATTTCATCTGGACGATAACTGGTTAAAAGAATTGGATGAATTACTTACCTCCTGGCTCGGTAAACGGGAAACACTCACCGGTTTTGCCCTGTGGGAGATCCGTTTGTTTATCGGCCGGTCTTCGCTGAAACGCCTGATAGTACAAAGATTTCCGATTAAGAAATCGGATGCCGGACTGCTTTTGCAGATGGCTCGCCGTAAGGTTGTACTGGAACGGCGTATCCAGCTCTGGCAGAAGATTCATCAGTTGTTTCATTACTGGCATGTGTTTCATAAACCGTTCGCTTTGATCATGTATGTGATCATGTTTATTCATGTCGGTATTGCCATATGGTTGGGATATACATGGATTTTTTAAATAAGAGCTTTTTAACAGGACTTCTTCTCTGGACCGCGACAGCTGTTTCTCCGCTTTTTGGTCAGCTTTCTCCGGGAGAATTGCACAGGACACACGCGAAATTAGAGGGATTGGAGAATTGTACCCAGTGTCATGTGACCCGCGGCAAGCTGTCCGCTCAGAAGTGTCTGGACTGCCATCATCTGCTGGCAGATCGCATTAAAGAGGGCAAAGGCCTGCATGCTACAGACGAATATAAAAAATGCGAAACCTGCCACGTGGAGCACCACGGCAGGGAGTATAAGTTGATTTACTGGCCGAACGGCCGGGATAAGTTTGATCATCGCAAGACCGGATTTGAATTATCCGGACGGCACGCCGATTTAAAATGCCGCGAATGCCACACCGCCCACTACCTTTCCGATTCCCTGGCGTTCAAGGAACAGGGGAAAGATTTAAACCGTACCTTTTTGGGCCTGAATTCAGGCTGTCTCTCCTGTCATTCCGATGAGCACCGCGGCCAGTTTAACGCACCCTGCCTCTCGTGCCATACCATGCAGGGCTGGAAACCGGCGCAGAATTTTGATCACCAAAAGGCCGGTTTTCAATTAACCGGGAAGCATGAAAACGTACCCTGTGAGAAGTGTCACCCTGTGGTTAAAACAAATGCCGAAACGTCTTTTACTAAATTTAACGGTTTGCATTTTGCCCAATGCACGGACTGTCACACGGATATTCACAGCGGCAGGCTGGGGAATAATTGTCGTAACTGCCACACGACCGCGGGCTGGAATCAAGTGAAAAGCGAAAAATTCAATCATGATCTGACACGCTATCCGCTAAAGGGCCGGCACCGAACCGTACCCTGCCGCTCCTGCCACAAGCAGAGCGCTTCCAAGAACGGGCTGTCCTTCCAGCATTGCCTGGATTGCCATCAGGATTTTCATCAGGGAGCATTCCTCGGGCGGGAGCAGAAAGGCGCCTGTGAAGAATGTCATTCTGTGCAGGGTTTTTCGCCGGCAAAATTTACGGTAAAACAGCATGCCATGACCAAATACCCGCTGACTGGTGCGCATCTAGCTGTTCCCTGCCTTGCCTGCCATCAGAAGTCCGCGCCGGAGAAAGGTTATCATTTTAAATTTTCTTCAATGAAATGCGAGGCATGTCATCAGGATTACCATCGCGGACAGTTAAAAAAATACATGGAGCGCGCATCGGAGCAAACCGGGGATACCGGCTGCGCCTACTGTCATCAAACCGAGAGCTGGCAAATTATCCGCTTCGATCATAATCAGACCGACTTTGCTCTGACAGGGAGCCACGCAAAAATTGCCTGTAGCCGCTGCCATCAGAAGTCGAAGGGAGAAGGCCACCAATTTCAAAACGTGCCTGTCCACTGTCAATCTTGTCATGAAGATATCCACTTCGGACAGTTTCGTAGAGCGCCGGGTGCTAAGACGGTTGATTGCGCGCGCTGTCATGGTACAGACGAGTGGCGTCGCTTAAAGTTTGATCATGATAAAGACACAAATTTCAAGCTCACCGGCGCGCATGAAAAAGTCCCCTGTGAACAATGTCATAAAACCGTGCGGGAAAACGGAAAGCAATTTACGCGTTACGCGGGAATAGAACTCAGTTGCGCTTCCTGCCACGGGAAGACAAAAGTAAAGCAGAAAACGCGCGACCGATCAACTATAGAGGAAAACCTGTGAAGAAACCATTATTTCTTTTATTGTTATTGACGATTGTTCTGCAAACCAGAGCGCAGGACATGCCGCATGGCGAGGGTTTTGATATGGACTGCGCGCTTTGCCATGGCACAGAGAGCTGGCGCGTAGACCCGGCCAACATCAAATTCGATCATAATGCGACGGGATTTCCACTGGTGGGCGCCCATAGTAAACAGCTTTGCGGTAGCTGCCATCAAAGTCTGGTTTTTCAACAAATCGGCACTGCCTGTGCGGATTGTCATCAGGATGTGCATAAAGGTGAACTGGGTATTCGCTGCCAGGACTGCCATACACCGGTGAACTGGGAGAACCGGCTGCAAGTGTTTGAGCAGCACCAGCAAACGGATTTCCCGTTGCTGGGCAGGCATGCTCTGATCGATTGTGGCAGCTGCCACCGGCAGGAGCAGGGGCGGGAATTTACCGGGCTCTCTGTTGAATGTAAAAGCTGCCATTTAACTGATTACATGAGTACGCTGAATCCGGCGCACATTAAGGCCGGATTGGACCTTAACTGTCAGGCCTGCCATTTGCCGAATGCCCTCTCCTGGAAAAATGCCGTGTATCAGCATCCGGAGATTTTCCGGCTGGATGGCGCGCATGCCACGCTGGAGTGCATCGATTGCCATTCACAGCAGTACACCGGTTTGCCCCAGGATTGTTTTGCCTGTCACGACGACGATTACAATAGAGCAACGGAACCGAATCATCTGGTCTTTGGGTTTCCCACGGTTTGCGAACAATGTCATCAGAGCGATTCATGGCAGGCAACATCATTTGATCATTTAAGCGTGTCCGGCTTTGCGCTGGAGGGCGCGCATAGTGGAATTCTTTGTACGGATTGTCATGTAAATAACCAGTTGACCGGATTGCCGCGTGATTGCTATGGTTGTCATGCAACAGATTTTCAGACAGTAAAAGATCCGGATCATGTGGCCGGGGGATTTTCCGAGGATTGTCTTACCTGTCACTCTCTTCAGACGTGGTCGCCGGCGGATTTTGATCACGATCAAACAGATTTTCCACTCACTGGCGCGCACGTTTCGACAGCCTGCCAGGATTGCCATGTGAACGGCTATGCCCCGGGACAAACGCTCAGTGAATGCGTGTCCTGCCATCAATCCGATTATGATGGTACCACTAGTCCCAATCATTCTGAGGCCGGGATTCAGGTTACCTGCCAGGACTGCCACAATACGTCGGGTTGGACGCCGGCGGAATTTGACCATAGTCAAACCGCCTTTGCTCTCACCGGAGCGCACGTATCGGTTCCCTGTCAGGAGTGCCACGTGAACGGCTATTCCGCCGGACAAACACTCAGTGAATGCGTGTCCTGCCACCAATCGGATTACGACAATACGAGCGATCCAGACCATCAGGCTGCCCAATTCCCCGTAACCTGCCAGGACTGTCACAGCACCAGCGCCTGGAAACCTGCGGACTGGGATCATGACGGACAGTACTTTCCCATCTATTCAGGCAAACACCAAAATGAATGGGATGTCTGCGCGGATTGTCATGTGAATTCCAGTGATTATACGCAGTTTGAATGTATTAATTGTCATGAGCATAGCAATCAGACAGACCTGGCAGACGAACATAAAGAAGTAGCCAATTATGAGTTTAATAGCGCGGCCTGTTACGATTGTCATCCAAGAGGAGTAGCCGATGACGACTAAATTGCTGTTATTCCTGTTGACGATTGTTTTTTACGTTCATGCGCAGACGCCTCAAGGAAGCGTCAGCTATATTTCTGCCGAGAATGTGTACATCGATCGCGGGCGGGAAAGCGGTTTACAGAAAGGAGACTCGGTTACCGTTAAACGCAATCAGCAGGTTATTGCGCAATTGAAGGTCGTTTATGTGGCCGGACATTCCGCTTCGTGTAAAGTTCAATGGCAAAAACAATCACTACGGGTGGGGGATGTGGTCATTCTGCCTGAGAAGCGCACGCCGCCTTCTCTTGAAAAGAAAGCCGTTGTTCGTAAGGTCGAAAAGAAAACAGTTCGTCCCCCGAAGAAGAAAGAGCCAATGACTCCCTTGGTGAGCGGTTACGCAGGAATCGAATGGTACTGGCATCAGGAATGGAATTCAGGCGCCTACGGAATGCATCAACCGGGGCTACGTTTTAAATTACGCATCAAACGTTTGTGGGGCGGTCATTACCAATTGACTATCCGGTTCCGGTCCCGGTACACGCGGCGGTTTCAGCCCCTGAGGACAGAAAGCCAATGGCGTCACCGGTTGTATTTCTTTTCGTTGAGTTATGATAATCCGCATGCGCCCTTTTACTATAGCGCAGGCAGAATAACGGCAAATATGTTCAGCGGCATCGGTTATATCGACGGCGCCATGATCGGCTTCCGGTTGAACGGATTTTTACAATTGGGCGCTTTTGCCGGTTTGCAGCCTTCCTGGCAAACCTCGGCTTTTAGTTTAGAAACAAGCAAATACGGCGCGTTTGTTTTATATCGGAAAAATCGCCAAGGTGGCTTGCAGGCCGCATTGGCAGCGACCGGCGAATATCACGGTTGGGTCATCAGCCGGGAATATCTTTATTTACAAATTCAGTATTCCGGAAGGGCTGGCCTGAGCGTCTATAAC
>CAZJNP010000087.1:0-9338 GCA_964547355.1 uncultured Calditrichaceae bacterium | reverse complement strand
GTATTGTCATCGGTAAAAAGGGACAGGAAGTGGATAAGCTGCGCGAAGAATTGCACGAACTCACCGGTAAAGATGTGCAGATTAATATTAATGAAATTAAAAAGCCGGAATTGGACGCCTATCTGGTGGCAGAGAATATCGCCCGTCAGTTGGAAGGTAAGGTCAGTTTTCGCCGGGCGATGAAAAAGGCTATTACTTCGGCCATGCGATTAGGCGCCGAAGGGATAAAAGTGATGTGCGCCGGACGACTGGGTGGCGCAGAAATGGCGCGTACCGAGCAGTATAAAAACGGTCGGATTCCTTTGCACACCCTGCGCGCTGATATCGATTACGCTACTTATACTGCCAAAACTACTTATGGCACCATTGGCGTAAAGGTGTGGATTTTTAACGGAGAAGTGATAGGCAAATAACCGCTTGTCGAGGAGTGAATACTAATGTTAATGCCCAAGAGAGTTAAATATCGCAAGAAACAACGCGGAAAAATGAAAGGCAACGCCCAAAAAGGGAATTACATTGCCTTTGGCAGATACGGATTAAAAGCGCTGGAATCCGGCTGGATTACCAGTCGTCAGATAGAGGCTACCCGTGTGGCCATTACCCGTCATGTAAAACGTGGCGGAAAGGTGTGGATTCGCATTTTCCCGGACAAACCGGTAACTAAAAAACCGGCCGAAACACGCATGGGTAAAGGGAAAGGTTCACCCGAGTACTGGGTGGCTGTGGTCAAACCGGGACGCATTATGTTCGAATTGGAAGGCGTTCCGTTTGATGTAGCTAAAGAAGCCATGCGTTTGGCTTCGCATAAGCTGCCAATCAAAACCAAATTCGTTGTCAGTGAAAGTTAGGGAAGCGAAATGAAGGAAGATTACTCTACTCTTACATTGGAAGAGTTAAAGGAAAAATTAGATGAGCTGGAAGAAGAATACACCAATCTTCATATTCAGAAGGCAACGCATGAATTGACGAATCCTATCCGGATTCGCTTTGTTCGCAGAGATATTGCCAGGGTAAAAACATTTATCCGCCAGCATGAACTGGGGATAATCAAACAAAAAGCAAAAGAACAGGCATAGGATAGAGTCATGGAAAAAAAACGCGGATTACGCAAAACACGAGTGGGAAGAGTTGTAAGCGCAAAAATGGATAAAACCGTTACCGTGGCGGTCGAGCGTCGGATTAAGCATCCGGTGTACGGGAAATTCATCAAGAAGACGGTAAAGATTAAAGTACATGATGAAAACAATACCTGTCAGGAAGGGGATTTGATTAAGATTATGGAGACCCGTCCGCTGAGCAAAACAAAAAGATGGCGTTTGGTTGAAGTCGTTGAAAAAGTGAAATAAGGAATAAGGAAATGATTCAGGAATATACGAAACTCAACGTGGCAGATAATTCGGGCGCTCAAAAAGTGCAGTGTATTCGCATCCTGGGAGGTTCACGCAAGCGCTACGGTACCATCGGCGATATCATCGTTGTTTCGGTCAAGAGCGCCATTCCCGGCGGTGCGGTTAAAAAAGGCGATGTTTCCAAGGCAGTGATCGTACGTACCAAAAAAGAGATTCGTCGGCCGGACGGCACTTATATTCGTTTTGACGAAAATGCCGCTGTTTTAATCGACAATCAGAACGAACCGCGCGGCACGCGTATTTTTGGCCCCGTTGCCAGAGAACTGCGCGACAAACAATTTATGAAAATTATTTCGTTAGCACCGGAAGTACTATAAAAACTGTGTAGGATTGAACTCATGAAAATACGAAAAGGCGACACGGTAAAAGTTATTGCAGGGTCCTATAAGGATAAAGGAAAAATCGGTAAAGTATTAAAGGTTTTTCCGGACAAAGATAGAATCATCGTGGAAGGGATCAATATCATCAAACGGCATACAAAACCGTCCCAAAAAAATCCGCAGGGCGGCATTGTCGAAAAAGAAGCTCCGATCCATGTGTCGAACGTGATGTATTATTCGACAAAATTCAATGTGACCAGTCGCATTGGTTTTAAATATTTAGAAGACGGCACAAAGGTGCGGTATTGTACCAATCCCGAATGTCAAGAAGAAATAATACCAGATAACGATTAGCGGAAATTGAGGTTAAGTAAAAATGGCGGATTACGTACCAAGGTTACTTGTAAAGTATAAAGAAGAAGTCGCTCCCTATCTGCAGAAAAAGTTCGGTTATAAAAATGTGCATCAAATTCCGAAGATAGTGAAAATCAGCATCAACGCAGGTGTCGGAGAAGCGATTCAGGATTCTAAAGCGCTTGAGGGCGCAGCCAGAGATTTGGCCATTGTCAGTGGTCAAAAACCAATTATCACCAAGGCCAAAAAGTCCATTTCAAATTTTAAGTTACGGCAGGGGATGAAAATCGGTGCCAAGGTCACTTTACGCCGGGCCTATATGTGGGAATTTCTGGATCGGTTTATCAGTGTGGCGGTTCCGCGCATCCGCGATTTTCGGGGCTATCCGGACAAGTCGTTTGACGGTCGCGGCAACTATTCGTTGGGCATCAAAGAACAGATTATCTTTCCGGAAATCGATGTGGATAAAATTGATAAGATCCGGGGATTTGATATCACCATCGTAACAACAGCAAAAACAGATGAAGAAGGTTATGAGTTGTTGAAAGCGCTTGGATTTCCATTTAAGAAACAAGAACAATAATTACGAGGTGCAAGTTGGCAAAAAAGAGTTTGATTAACAAGGCAAAGCGTAAGCAAAAATTTCAGGTCAGAGAATACCATCGTTGCAGCCGATGCGGTCGCCCTAGAGGGTATTTAAGAAAATTCGGACTATGCCGCCTCTGTTTCAGAGAATTGGCGTTACAGGGTGAAATACCAGGTATTAAAAAAGCAAGCTGGTAGATTGTATAAGGAGACGCAGATCATGTCTATGACAGATCCCATAGCAGATTATTTAACAAGAATTCGAAATGCTTTGCATGCCAGACATAAATATGTGGATATCCCGGCGTCCAATGTAAAACGTAAAATGTCGCGTATCTTATTGGAGCAAGGGTTCATCAAAAAATATATTATTATTGACGACGGCAAGCAGGGATTAATCCGGATATGGCCCAAGTACGACAACGAAGGCAATCCGGTCATTCATAAAATTGTAAGGGTAAGTAAACCCGGCCGCAGGAGATATGTGGACGTGGATAACTTGCCACGGGTAAAAAATAATTTAGGCATAGCTATCGTCACAACTCCCAGAGGTGTGATTACGGCTATGGAAGCGCGCAGACAGAAAGTCGGCGGCGAAGTACTATGTTATATATGGTGAGCCTGAGGAATAGGAGACAAAAAAGTGTCACGAATTGGTAAATTACCTATTGCGATTCCGGATAAAGTAACGGTAGAATTGGCAGAAGGCAATACGCTAACCGTTAAGGGGCCCAAAGGGGAATTAACAAGAACATTTGCTCCCCAGATGGAAATAAAGATCGAAGAGAACCAGATTATCGTGAATCGCCCCAATGATGAAAAGGCCAACCGCGCCTTGCACGGATTAACAAGAGCGTTAATTGCGAATATGATTACCGGCGTATCTCAGGGATTTTCTAAAAAACTGGAAATTGTCGGTATCGGTTATAAAGCCGAAATGAAAGGCAAGAAGCTGGTATTGCAACTGGGGTATTCGCATCCCATCGTTGTTTCGGTACCGGATAAAATATCCATTAAAACCAACAGCCCTACAGAAATCGAAGTATCCGGCATCGATAACGAGTTGGTTGGTATGGTAGCGGCAAAGATTCGCAGCTTCCGGAAACCTGAGCCGTACAAAGGCAAAGGCGTGCGCTATGCCGGTGAATACATCAGACGAAAAGCAGGAAAAACTGCGGGTAAATAATTAAAGGATTAAACAAGATGGGCAAAAGAAAAAAACGAATCTTTGGAACCAGCGAACGGCCAAGACTGGTTATTTATAGAAGCCTGAAGTATATACATGCCCAGTTGGTGGATGATACTCAGGGCAAAGTCATCTTAGGTATGAACGATAAAAGCAAAGCGGCCGTTGAAGCGTTAAAAGAGAAAAAATCCAAAACGGAAAAATCTTTTCAGCTTGGCAAAATTTTTGCTGAAGAAGCCAAAAAGAAAAAGATTTCCAAAATCGTTTTTGATCGTAACGGATATTTGTATCACGGACGTGTGA
Source organism: uncultured Calditrichaceae bacterium (assembly GCA_964547355.1). Classification (GTDB taxonomy): domain Bacteria; phylum Calditrichota; class Calditrichia; order Calditrichales; family Calditrichaceae; genus CAZJNP01. Next base: position 5,181 of record CAZJNP010000087.1, on the reverse strand, counting down.
AGTCCTTCGCAGAAGGTGCACGCGAAGGCGGTCTTGATTTCTAAAATACAGGAGAACGTAGTGGCAGAAAGAGTTAATCCCAGCGAATTGGAATTAAAAGAAAAGGTTATCCACATCAATCGTGTGGCTAAGGTTTTAAAGGGCGGACGTCGTTTTTCGTTCAACGCCATTGTGGTTGTAGGCGACGGTAACGGAACAGTCGGCCTGGGATTAGGCAAAGCGAACGAAGTGATTAACGCCATTGCAAAAGGCACCGAACAGGCGAAAAAGAATCTGGTTCGGGTTAATCTGATCAACGGAACAATCCCTTACCCGATTAAGAGCAAATACGGCGCCGGGTACGTGGTCATGCAGCCAGCCGCACCTGGTACCGGAGTAATTGCTGGCGGGCCTATTCGGGCTATTTGTGAGGCTGCCGGCATCACCGACATTTTGACCAAATCGATCGGTTCGTCCAATCCGCACAATGTTAGCAAAGCCACGTTTAAGGCTTTGAAAGACATGATGAGCGCCGACGAAGTGGCCAGAAAACGCGGTCTTACGTTGAAACAACTGTTCCACGGTTAATGGACAAAGGATTCTTACAATGGCAAAAGCGAAAGAAAAACAAATAAAGATCACCCAGATCAAGAGCAAAATTGGCTACGCCTCCAAACAGGGACTTACCCTTGAGGCGCTGGGTATTAAGCGACTAAATCACAGTGTGGTACACAAAGCAACACCGCAGATTTTGGGGATGGTGAAAAAAGTACGCCATCTGGTGAAGGTGGAAGAAGTATAATAAAGGATGAAAGAAACATGGATTTAAGTCAGCTTCGTCCCGCTAAAGGGGCAACGAAACAAAGAAAAAGAAAAGGACGCGGCGAAGGTTCCGGGCTGGGCGTAACTGCCGGCCGTGGTAACAAAGGTTACCGGTCCAGGGGTGGTTCTAAAAAAAGAGCCTGGTTCGAAGGCGGCCAGATGCCCTTGCAAAGAAGGTTGCCTAAGTTCGGCTTTACCAATATCAATAAAGTAACCTTCCAGGTAGTGAATGTGGGCGATCTGGAAAAAGTAGGCAATGTGGAAACCGTTGATAAAAAAGTCCTCCTGGAAGCAGGTTTGATTCGCAAAAAGAACGTTCCCGTCAAAGTTCTCGGCGACGGCGATTTGAAGAATAAAATAAACCTAGTGGTTGACGCTATCAGCAAGACGGCAAAAGAAAAGGTCGAAAAATTAGGAGGCACTGTTACCTTAACATGATCGAGACCGTTAGAAATATATTCAAGATTCAGGAGCTGAGAAGACGCATCCTTTTTACGTTGATGATTCTGGCTATCGAAAGAATCGGTACACATATCGTGACCCCGGGCGTGGACGCCGCAGCCTTAGCGGAAGGCTTTAAAAATTTACAGGGCACCCTTTTTGGCCTGTACGATTTATTTGCCGGCGGCGCATTTCGAAAAGCAGCCGTATTTGGCCTGGGTATTATGCCTTACATTAGCGCGTCCATCATTATTCAGCTATTAGGCGCTGTTTTTCCTTATTTTCAGAAATTGCAGAAAGAAGGGGAAGAAGGCCGCAAAAAAATTATGCAATACACCCGTTACGGAACCCTGCTTATCTCTGCCATGCAGGCGTTCGGAGTGGCGATCTTTCTACAGAGCATTACCCTTCCGGATGGTCGGATGGTGGTTCCCAATCCGGGCATTGGTTTCGGGTTGTTAACCATGATATCGATGGCTTCCGGCACCATGTTGATAATGTGGTTAGGAGAGCAGATCGACGATCGCGGGATTGGAAACGGTATTTCACTGATTATTTTTATCGGAATTATCGCCCGTTTCCCAAGCGCTTTAATGGAAGAATTTCAGCAGTTTTCGGTTGGGCAGCGTGGTTTGTTGGCCGAAATTTTGCTAATCGGATTAGCGCTTGTCATTATCTATTTTATTGTTTTGCTTACACAGGGTACGCGTAAAATACCGGTGCAATACGCCAAACGTGTTGTGGGACGTAAGGTTTACGGCGGCGTGAACACACATTTCCCCATGAAGGTGAATACGGCCGGTGTGATGCCAATTATTTTCGCTCAGGCGATCATGTTTGTCCCGACCACCCTGTTGACCTTTTTGCCTGAATCGGAATTTATGATGAGCGTTCAGCACTTGTTCTCATTTGATTCCTGGTTCTATTGGATTTTTTACGGCGTGGTCATCGTGTTCTTTACTTACTTTTACACTGCCATTGCTCTGAATCCGGTGGAAGTGGCAGATAATTTAAAGAAGCAAGGCGGTTTTATTCCTGGTGTACGTCCCGGTAAAAAGACGGCCGAATATTTGGATCGCATTTTAACCCGAATCACTTTGCCGGCATCTGTTTTTCTGGCCATTGTTGCCATTATCCCGGCCATGCTGTCCAAATGGGCTAATATTCCTTATAGCCTGGCTTCATTTTACGGCGGTACAGGATTGTTGATTATTGTAGGGGTGGCGCTGGATTTTCTGCAGCAGATCGAGTCACATCTGTTTATGCGTCACTATGATGGTTTTATGAAATCCGGAAAAATCCGGGGCAGACGGGGCTGATTTACCGTTTATGATCTATATAAAAAACGAACGGCAAATAGCAGCCATTGAGGAGAGCAACATTATCGTTGCTGAGTCATTGAAGTTCATTGAAAAATATGTTACGCCCGGCGTCGATACGCTGACGCTAAATAATGAGATAGAGGCTTTTATTCTTCGTCACAAAGCCCGTCCGGCATTCAAGGGATTGTATGGTTTTCCAGCGGCTGCATGCATCTCCGTTAACGACGAGGTAGTGCATGGAATTCCAGGCAAAAGAAAGTTAAAGGACGGGGATATTGTTGGAATCGATATTGGCGTGGAGTTGAACAACTTTTACGGTGACGCGGCAAAAACTTTTTTTGTCGGTAACGTAAAACCGGAAGTGCGTAAACTGTGCGAAGTGACGGAAAAAAGCTTGTATCTGGGAATTGAGCAGTGCCGGGCCGGTAACAGGGTGGGAGATATTTCCTATGCCATCCAAAGCTATGTGGAGTCATTTGGATATTCGGTGGTAAGAGAATTAGTCGGACATGGCGTAGGCATTCATCCCCATGAGGACCCGCAGGTCCCTAATTACGGTTCTAAAGGTAAAGGACCAATAATAAAAGTTGGAATGGTCTTGGCGATAGAACCAATGATCAATATGGGAGGTTATCAGGTATATACTGCAAAAGATAACTGGACCGTAAAAACAGCGGATGGACTACCCTCCGCACATTTTGAACATTCGGTGGCCGTTACAAAAGACGGCGCTAAAATATTAAGTCATTTGCGTGAATAAGGAGAAAAAGTTGGCCAAAAAACAAGATGCTATAAAAGTTGACGGAGTCATTAAGGAAACATTACCTAATGCTTCGTTTATCGTAACTCTTGAAAACGGCCATGAGGTACTTGCCTACATTTCCGGAAAAATGCGCATGCATTTTATTAAGATATTGCCCGGAGATAAGGTGAGTGTGGAACTTTCTCCTTATGATTTAACCAGAGGTAGAATCGTTTACCGTTACAAATAATAAGGATTAGATATGAAAGTACAGGCATCTGTAAAGAAGATTTGTGATGGGTGTAAAATTGTACGCCGGAAAGGTGTTGTGCGCGTTGTTTGCAGTAAGAATCCGAAACATAAACAACGTCAGGGATAATTGTTTAGCTTAATAGGAGGCAGTTTTGGCTCGAATTGCAGGTGTAGATTTACCGAAAAATAAACGTGTCGTTATCGGCCTTACGTATATTTACGGCATCGGCCGTGCATCCGCACAGAAAATCTGTGCTGATGCACGGGTTAACGAAAGCACCCGGGTAAATCAATTAACTGAAGATGACATACGTAAGATTCGTACGATCATCCAGAATGAGTATAAAGTGGAAGGTGCCCTGAAGGCCGAAATCAACATGAATATCAAACGGCTGATGGACATCAACTCTTACCGCGGTATTCGCCATTACCGTGGCTTACCGGTACGCGGACAGCGCACAAAGACGAATGCCCGCACACGTAAGGGACGTAAACGAGTCGTTGGTGGAAAGAAAAGAAAGTAAATTGATTAGGAGATAAAAATTGGCTTCACCGAAAAAAAGACGTACCAAGGTAAAAAAGAAAGAACGGGTAGAGCCTCATGGCAAAGCCCATATTAAGGCTACGTTCAATAACACGATAGTCAGCATTACCGATAATTATGGCAACGTCATTTCCTGGGCCTCCGCCGGACGTGTGGGATTTAAGGGCTCCCGGAAAAATACGCCTTTTGCCGCACAGAACGCAGCAGAAATCGCTGCAAAAGAAGCGATGGACCTGGGACTGAAAAGCATCGACATCGAGGTCAAAGGACCTGGTTCCGGCCGCGAAGCGGCAATTAAAAGTTTACAGGCCGCCGGCTTGGAGATTATGTCGATCCGTGATGTTACGCCTATTCCACATAACGGATGCCGGCCACCTAAAAAGAGACGTGTATAACCGAATAATTGGAGTTTGTTAAATGGCAAGATATACTGGTCCAAGAGGTAAAATCGCAAGAAAATTCGGCGAGAATATCTTTGGAAACCCGAAATATGATAAGCTTTTAACCAAAAAGCCTTATCCTCCCGGACAACATGGGCAGGCAAGAAGAAAACTGAGCGACTATGCCCTGCAGTTGCGGGAAAAACAAAAATTGAAATACATGTACGGCATGCTAGAAAAACAATTCCGGATTTTCTTCAAAAAAGCCGAACGTATGAAAGGTGTTACCGGAGAAAATCTACTGCAGTTGCTGGAAAGCCGTCTTGATAACACCGTATATCGCCTTGGGTTTGCGGTATCCCGGGCGCAGGCCAGGCAGATGGTTGTACACCGGCATATTTTGGTGAACGGTAAGGTCGTAAATATTCCTTCGTACATCCTAAAACCGGGTGACGTCATTCAAATTCGTGAAAAAAGCCGTCGTCTGACCATGTTTCACGATGCGTTGAAACGCGTGCGGGCAGAAGGCATTTATCCATGGCTGGAATTGGATAAGGCCCAGTTAAAGGGTACCTTTTTAGAAAAACCGCAGCGGGCAGATATACCCGTTAACGTACAGGAAAACATGATCGTCGAGCTGTACTCGAAATAATAATTAAAAGAAGTTAAAAAATAATTGGAAAATAGAAGGTAAACATG
>CAZJNP010000086.1:0-9358 GCA_964547355.1 uncultured Calditrichaceae bacterium | reverse complement strand
CGTGAAATTGGAGTACCAGGCGCATAAAGACCACTACGCGGAAAAAGACGAAAACGGCAAAGTGGTTCGTCAGAAGTCCTTTGCGGAAGTACAGCAGCAAGTTGCCCAAGATCTGGCAGCGGAAAAACAACAACAGACCTATCAAAAACTGGCCGACCGCCTCTTGCAGGCGGAAGACGTTAAAATCTTTCAGGAACGCATTCAATGAAGGAGCGACCTGCAGTGATTCCGGACAGAATCGTAAAAAGTTTTCTCTGGCTGATGATTCTCATCTCCTTTGGGGTTGCCCAGCAGCCTCTGATTGAGGTAACGGCGCAAGTGGACACTGCGCAGATCACCATCGGCGACCGGATCACCTATTCCATCATCATTGACCGGGCAAAGGATTTGCGCATCATCCGCCCCGGCGAAGGGATCAATCTGGGCTCCTTCGAAATCAAAAGCTACCACTTCCCGAAACCAGTGGAAAAGGACGGGCGCATCATCGAACGGTTCGATTTTACCATTTCCGTTTACGATACCGGTACCTTTGTCATACCGCCCTATCCTGTGGCTTATTTTCCTTCTGACACCAGTAAAAAATATCAGGTTGTCGAGGCCCCGGCCATCGAGATTCATGTAAAATCGGTTATTACCAGCGACGCAAAAAAAGAGCTGAAGGATATTAAAGGGCCGATCGAAATTCCTTTTAATTATAAATTTTGGTTATCATTAGCGGCAATCTTGCTGCTGGTGGCGTTGATCGCTTATCTGCTGTACCGATTGTACAAGAAACGCAAAGAACAGGGCTACCTGATCACGCCTCCGCCGCCCCCAAAACCGGCGCATGAAATTGCCCTGGAAAATCTGCATGCCCTGTTTAACAGCGATTTGATCGAAAACCAGGCGTTCAAAGAGTTCTATATCCGTCTGTCCGAAATTCTGCGCACCTATCTGGAAGGGCGCTATTTCTTTCCGGCGCTGGAAGAAACCACGCTGGAGATTCTGCGCAATTTAAAGCAGAACGAAACGGATGCAGATCGTTTTGAAGAAATGAAATTTATTCTGACTTTGAGCGATCTGGTCAAATTTGCCAAATATATTCCCCGACCGGAAGAAATTGAACAATCGAAACAAAAGAGTTTAAATTTTGTAGATAAAACTAAATTGGTTTTCCAACCACCGGAAGAAACAACGCCGGAAACTCAAAACCTGGAAGTAAGCAAGGAAACTTAAACGTGAAATGAATTTTCAAAACGCCAGGATGTGGTTTCTAAGTATTGACAGAGAAAGTCATTCCCAGCTGGACTGAATATCCAGTCCAGTTAAAGAACCCTGGGAATAGCTGCTTTTATTAACCAAAGACCACAGTCTGGATTCCCGATCAGGTCTGGAATGACATCTTCGGAGGACCAGAGAGTGTCATGCCCTACAGCAAGCGGGCAGACAGACGAAAATCGTAAAAAATCCACATAAAACGGAGGGTGAAACATTGATTGACGTACAAGGACTAACTCGTTACTACGGCGAGAAAAGAGCTATTTCCGATGTCACCTTTCATGTGAACAAGGGTGAAATTCTGGGACTATTGGGTCCCAATGCCGCAGGTAAAACCACGACCATGCGTATTTTAACCTGTTACATGCCGCCCACCAGCGGCACTGCAACCATTGCCGGTTACGATATTTTTAACAACAGTATGGAAATCCGGCGCATTACTGGCTACCTGCCGGAAAATCCTCCCCTGTACAGCGACATGCGGGTAGATGATTATCTGGATTTTGTCAGCCAGATTAAGGGCATCGAGGCATCCCGGCGCAAAGCGGAAATAGACACCGTGGTAGAAAAAACCAGTATCGGTGACGTGCGCAACCGCATTATAGGCAAACTGTCCAAAGGATACAAACAGCGCGTGGGTCTGGCCCAGAGTCTGCTCAACAATCCGCAGATCGTAATCCTGGACGAACCCACCGTGGGACTGGACCCCAAGCAGATTATTGAAATTCGGCAGTTAATCAAGAATCTCAGCGGCGAGCATACGGTCATTCTGTCTTCCCATATTTTGCCTGAAATTGAGCAGACCTGCCAGCGGGTAGTAATCATAAACGAAGGCCGGGTGGTGGCCGAAGACACCGTGGAAAATCTGACCAACCGTCTGCGCGGCGGCCAGCGCATTCTGCTGCAAGTGGAAGGCAGCGAAGAAAACCTGCGTAAAGCCATCCAGCCGCTTAGCGACATTCATAAAATGAGCGTGGAAAAAAATCAAAACGGCATTCTGCAGGTGACGGTGGAAAGCGATAAAGACATTCGCAAAGACCTGGCCAAGCAGATCGTTTCCGCCAATCTGGGCTTGCTGGAACTGTCCACCGACCGCTTTACTCTGGAAGACATCTTCCTGCATCTGACGACTAAGGAGGAGGTTGCGTAAAATGAAACAGACATTTGCCATTTTTCAAAGAGAATTCAAATCTTTCTTTTATTCGCCGGTAGCATACGTTATCCTTGCGATTTTTACGGCACTGACCGGCGTGTTTTTTTATCTATATCTGTCCAGTTTTGTGGAAGCTTCCTTAATGGACACCATCCGGGCCCATCAGTACCGCATGGCCCCACAGAAACTTAATGTGAATTTGATGCTCATTCGGCCTTACTTCTGGAATATCGCACTGATATCGCTGTTTACACTGCCTACTATTACCATGCGGTTGTATTCGGAAGAAAAACGTCTGGGCACCGTGGAACTGCTGTACACCGCGCCCATTACGCCCACACAGATTATTCTGGGCAAATTTTTAGCCGGACTGGCCTTTTACATCGTGCTTTTGCTTCCCACCATGTTTTTCCAGGGACTTCTGTTCGTCTACGGTGATCCTGAATTCATGCCGGTCCTGTCCGGATATATCGGATTAATTTTGCTGGGTTCGGCTTTTATCACTGCCGGATTATTCATTTCAACTACCACAGAAAACCAAATCATCGCGGCATTGGGCGGATTTGCCCTTTCCCTGCTCCTGTGGGTGGTTGGCTGGGGCGCAAATTTTGTAGGGCCAACCCTTAAACCCATACTGAATTATATCTCCATCATCAATCACTTTGAAGACTTCGCACAGGGAGTCATCGATACCAGTCATATCGCCTATTACATTTTGTTCTCGATTCTGGGACTCTATTTATCCCTGAAGACCATCGAATCGGTTAAATGGAGAGCGTAGTTGCATTTTGAAGTTGAACTAACGAGAACTGGAGAATTCGCCTTATGAAAAAGATAGACAATATCATCGGTGGAGCTGGCATCGTGCTTATGATTGCCAGTTTGATCTGGTATTCCATCGGAAAAATCTGGGGGACCTGGCACTGGGCGCTACTGGTTTTGGGTGCGGCCGGGGTCATCTATTTTCTGGTCATGTATTATTCCAAGCGGGAAAAAAAGGCTTCCAGCAGAACGTTTAAACAGGGCACAAATGTGGCTCTACAAATTATTATTTTAGTAGCGATTTTGTCCATGCTGGGATTTATCACCACCCGGCAGCACTTTCGGACGGATTTAACACAAAATCATCTCTACAGCCTGTCCGATAAAACCGAAAAAGTGCTTAAAAATCTGAAAAAGGATGTGGACATCAAAGCATTTTTCAAATCCACGGAACAAGGCGTTGCCCGCGACCTGCTGGACGAATACAGCTACCGTTCCGCCAAACTCAACTATGAATTGATCGACCCGGACGAAAATCCGGAAATCACCAAAAAATACCGGGTGCGAAAATATGGCACGCTAGTGGTCGAATCCGGCGCCAAGCATGAACTGGTGGAGAAGTTGAACGAAGAAAACATCACCAACGCCATTATTAAAGTCACCCGCGAACAGGACAAGGTGATCTACTTCACCACTGGCCACGGTGAGCGCTCGATTAAAGACAATTCCGTGGAAGGACTTAAACTGGCTGCCGACGAGATCGAAAAAGAAAATCATATCGTGCGCGAATTGAACCTGGCGCGGCGGCGTTCCATTCCCGACAGCTGTACGGTGCTTGCCATTGTACGGCCGCAGGCCAACTTTCTGCCCGGCGAACTGGACACCATCAAAGCCTGGCTGGACAAGGGCGGAAAACTTTTGCTGATGGTGGACCCGGAGCATCCATCAGACATCGCTGATTTTGCCGCCAAATATCACGTTACCATCGGTAACGACATGGTGATCGACGTGAGTGGCGTGGGACAGTTGTTTGGAGCCGGCCCGGCCATGCCGCTGGTGACCAGTTACGATTCCAAAAATCCCATTACAAAGGGTTTTAACATCATGACCTTTTACCCCTTTGCCTGTTCGGTTAGACCCATGGAAGACGCCGGCGCTTATATCATCACTTCCCTCATAAAAACCAGTCCGCAGAGCTGGGCGGAAACCAACTACACCGGTGAAAAAGTGGGGTTTGATTCCGGCCAGGATATCAAGGGACCGATCGACCTCGGCGTGGTAGTGGAAAAAGACGTGTCCGGCGACGGCAAGACGGTGCTGGTCATCTTTGGCGATTCCGATTTTGCCAAGAACGCCTACGTCAACAATCAGGGCAATAAAAACCTGTTCCTGAACACGGTGAACTATCTGGCCGAAGAAGAGGATTTGATTTCCATCCGCCCCAAAGAGGTGGAAGACCGCCGGCTAACGCTGACTCAGGCCGAAGTAGCCACGCTGTTCTATTTGGTGGTCATCGCTATTCCACTGATCGTGGTAATCATCGGGGTGGTTATTTTCATCCGCAGAAACAGGTAACGGTTGAAGGCGAAATAAACAGAAGGATAACAGGCTATGCGTAATACGATTATTCTGTTTCTGGTGGCTGTGGCGCTGGGCGCGTACGTCTATTTTTATGAAATTAAAGGCGGGGAACAGCGCCAGAAGAATAAAGAAGAAGCGGAAAAACTGCTGCATTTTGACAAAGACAGCATTGACTATATCGAAGTCTCTGCTCCCAAGGGGCATTTTGTGTTCAAAAAGACGCCGGACGGCTGGCAGATCGAACAGCCGGTACAGACGGACGCCGACGACTCGCCCATTAATTCCCTGCTGTCTAATTTAAACAGCGCCAAAAAGAAACGTACTTTTACCGTTAAAAAGGAGAAACTGGATGCGTACGGTCTGGGCAGTACCGCGCTAACCGTACGGTTGAAAAACGACGAGCGCTACGACCAGACCGTCAAAATGGGCGATAAAACCAGCGTGGGCTCCAACGTTTATACCACCGTGGACGACTCCACCGTAGCGCTGATTCCTTCTTACATTAAAAACGGAGCCAATAAATCGCTGTTTGACTGGCGCTTTAAAAAAGCCCTGCATTTTAAAAAGGAAGAAATTCGGGAATTTACCCTTAAAAGTCCCAGGGGTAAATTTCATTTTGTCAAGGAGGGGAACGAGTGGCTGCTTACCGAACCTATTAAATCTAAAACCGATAGGGGTAAAGTGGACGCCATCCTGAACAAGCTGGATTGGGGCCGTATCAAGGAAGTGGTGGCGGAAAAAGCGGATCAACTCAACCGCTACCGCCTGCACCGTCCGGCCTACCGGGTGGAACTTCTGTCCGGCAGCGAGAAAGCCCGCTTAGGGGTCTCTTTTTCTTCTGTTCGGAAAAACGTGGCTTACGGCAAAGACGACGCCCGGCCGATTATTTTTAAGGTGGATTCCACCTACTTGCAACCGCTTAACAAACGGCTGTTTGACTATCGTACCAAAGAGGCGGCTCCCTTTAACCGCGACCTGGCCGATTCCCTGCGCCTCTATTTCGAGGACAGTCTGATGGTGCTGCACAAGGATTCCACCGGTAGATGGATCTTTGCTGACGGTAAAAAAACCAAAAGCTGGAAAATTATCAATATACTGTCGGCGTTGAACAACACCCGGGTGAAACGCTATGTGGAAGAATCGCCCAGGAACCTCCACCGCTACGGACTGGACAAACCCCAAGGCGTGATTTCCGTCTTCTCGCAGGGCGAAAAAATCGCGGAACTAAAAACAGGAAAAGAGGCCAAAGAAAAACGGGTGTATGCGCTGAACACCCTGACCGGCAGAGTCATAGTTATTGACAAGAGCCGGATTAAGCAGTATTTCCCGAAGAAAAAAGATCTGATTGAACCGGAAAAGAAAAAAGAGAAGAAAGAAGAAAAGGCCTGATGTTTCGATTTGCCGATCCGCAATACTTACTTTTGCTGCTCATTTTACCGCTAATGGTGTGGTGGCACTGGAAAGCGCAGCGCCGTAACAGCGGTAAATTAAAATATTCTGACGTGGGGCTGCTGAAATCTCTGCGCCCCACTTTAAAACAGCGCATCAGCCGGGCATTGTACGTCCTGCGTGTGCTGGCAATCGCTTTACTGATCCTGGGACTGGCGCGCCCGCAGTCCAGCAGCAAAGAGCAGGAAATCCGCACCGAAGGCGTGGATATTGTGCTGGCGCTGGATGTCTCCAGCAGTATGCTGGCCGAGGACTTCAAGCCGCGCAACCGGCTGGAGGCGGCCAAAATGGTAGCCAAGGATTTTATCAAAGGCCGCCACAATGACCGCCTGGGGCTGGTCGTATTTGCCGGGGAAAGTTTTACCCAGTGTCCGCTGACACTGGACTACGGCGTGCTGCTTTCCTTGCTGGATCAGGTAAAAGTGGCGGATAAGGACTGGGACGGCACCGCCATCGGCATGGGCATTATCAACGCTGTTGATCGCCTGCGCGACAGCAAGGCCAAAAGTAAAGTGGTCATTCTTTTAACCGACGGCGTAAACAACCGCGGCCAGATAGACCCGGTGACCGCGGCCAGAATCGCCCAGGCTTTTAATATCAAAATTTACACCATCGGCGCCGGAAAACGCGGCACGGCCATGTACCCGGTGGACGATCCCATTCTCGGTCGCCACTACGTGCCCATGCAGGTGCAAATCGACGAAGAAACCTTACGCCAGATCGCGGATATTACCGGCGCAAAATATTTCCGGGCTACCAATTCCAATAAGCTAAAGGAAATTTACCGCGAAATCGGCGAAATGGAAAAAACAAAAATAGAAGTGAAAGAGTTTACCCGCTACAGCGAGTACTTTATTTATTTTGTCGCATTGGCGTTTGTACTGCTGCTGACGGAATTAATTCTGGGAAACACTGTTTTTCGCAGGATTCCGTAAAGGGAAAAGTGATAAGTAATAAGTGTTTAGTATTAAGTTGTAGGTATAAATAATTTGGTGTGACAGGTATGGGTATAGATGGAATGATGAACAATCATATTGAAATCCCAATCCCATGCCACTAAGCATTTAATACTTAATACTTATTACCTATTCCTTTACCCGAAGACTGTTAAAATCCGGAGCTCAAAAAAATTATGGAAGTTCTCCGTTTTCAATATCCCTGGGTGCTGCATGGCTTATGGGGCGTTTTGCTGCTCATTCTCTTTTTTGTCTATGTGTTTAAAAAGAAAGAGCGCCTGTTGAAAAAATTCGGCCAGATAGAATTGCTGCGTAAAATGATGCCGGATTACAGCAAAAAACGGGCGGTGTGGAAAAGCGTGCTGTTCATTGTGGCTTATGTATTTTTGATTATCGCTCTGGCTGATCCGCAAATCGGCACCCGACTGGAAGAGGTGAAACGGGAAGGCGTGGACATCATGGTGGCGCTGGATGTTTCGCTCAGTATGAAGGCCGAAGACATCAAGCCTAACCGTTTGGAAAAAGCCAAACACGAAATCGCCAAACTGGTCGATTTGTTGCAGGGAGACCGCATCGGGCTCATCGCTTTTGCCGGCATGGCGCATGTGCTGTGCCCCTTAACGCTCGATTATTCGGCCGCCAAGCTGTTCCTGCGCATGATGGACACCGACCTGATCCCCGTACCCGGTACCGCCATCGGAGACGCTATCGACAAGGCCATTAAGGCCTTCATTCAAAAAGAACGAAAATACAAGGTGCTGATTTTAATCACCGATGGCGAAGACCACGAGTCCGATCCCATCAAAAAAGCGGAAGAAGCGGCCAAAGAAGGCATCATCATTTACACCATCGGACTGGGTTCTCCCCAGGGCGTGCCGATCCCGATTTACGATCGCAACGGGAATCCGGCCGGATTTAAAAAAGACCGCAACGGCAATGTAGTCACCACCAAACTGGACGTAACCACCTTGCAGAAAATCGCATATTTGACGAACGGTAAATATTATATTTCTTCTTCCGGCGAAACGGAATTGAAAGAAATTTACAAAGACATAAACAACATGGAAAAAAAGGAACTCTCTTCACGCAAGTTTTCCCAGTACGAAGACCGGTTCCAGATATTTATTCTGCTTGCGCTGGCAGTATTGACGGTGGAAACGTTTTTGCCGGTGCGGCGTAGAAAAGGCAGCCATTAACGAGTAAAAGCCGGACAAACTGAAACGGACACAGCATAACCAATGAACAAGAAATTGTCTTTTACGATTTTCATTTTGTTTTTTTTGATTTGTGCGTCAAACGCGCAGGGCATCCGATCCAAAGTAAACAAGGGTAATCAGGCCTTTGAAAAAGGCGATTACGAACAGGCTCTGACCTATTACAAGGACGCACTGCTGGACGATCCGCTAAACGAAGTGGCCCTCTTCAATCAGGCGGACGCTCTGTACAAGCTGAAAAAGTACGACCAGGCCATCGAAACGTACCAGAAAATCCTCGGCAGTAAAGATTTGCAGCTCAGCGCTAAAGCGTTCTACAATATCGGAAACGCGTATTTTAAACAGAATAAGCTGGTGCAGAGCATCGACGCCTACAAAAAAGCGCTGGAACTGAATCCCGACGATTTTGAAGCCAAGTTCAACCTGGAGCTGGCGCGGGCTAAATTAAAGGAGCTGTCCAAAAAACAGAAACAGCAAAATCAGCAGCAACAAAATCAACAGCAGAAAAAAATCGAACCGTCGGAATTCGCCAAGAAACTGAAGGCTCAGGCCGAGCGTTTGGTCGCGCAGAATAAATACCGTGAAGCCTATCAGTTGATGGCTGACGGGCTGAAAAAAGATCAGACCGTGGCTGCGTTTCAATCGTTTATAAATCGCATCAAGGATGTGGCGGATATCGTTGAAATGTAAATGTACAATTCATGCCCATAGGGCAGCATTCTGTATTCCCGATCAGGTCGGGAATGACAGGTGCAGTCAGAGTATGGTTTATCGAAAACGGATCATTAATATGAAGATTCCCTTTCTAATTTTGCTTTTATTCGGATTACTCAATAGTTTACCTGCACAGACCGCCGATGGCTTTTTCCACCTAGCGGCCCACAAGTACATTAACGGTCAGTTGGGTATAGCCGAGAAGATTTTAAACGAAAGCCTGCACCGCTATCCGGACGACGCCCGGCTCAAGGCGCTGCTGGAAAAGCTGA
>CAZJNP010000085.1:0-9361 GCA_964547355.1 uncultured Calditrichaceae bacterium | reverse complement strand
TACCAGTCGGTTATTTCAGTTCCCCAAAAAAGGAGTATCCATGTTCCTAATGAAAAAAACGGAGCCATCGGCACATATTTATCGGTCGGTGGTTTTTTGACTGCTTTAAGTATTATATAATAAATTAAAGCTCCTAAAAATCCCATATAGAGTGCGCTTAGTGTTACTTTCCAGCCCAGAAAAAAACCAATAAAAGCGGCCAGTTTCACATCCCCCATACCCATACTTTCCTGACGGAATAAAAAAGTGGCGATAAAGGATAGTAAATAAAGCACGCCACCCGAAATAAGCAGTCCGAGTAATGCCTGCAGCCAGGGAACCACTGGATCAATTAGGTTGATACCCACGCCAAGTATAAAGCCGGTTAAAAGAATTTTATTAGGAATAATCCGATGTTCGTAATCTATAGCAGTGACGGTAATCAGTGTATAAATCAAAATTAAATAAAAGAAAAAAGAAGAACTGAGTCCAAAGTGCAAAAAAGCAATTACTGTAAATACTCCGCTGAGAACTTCGACAAAAAAATATCGTATCGGGATTTTGCTACCGCAATAAGCGCATTTCCCCCGCAATAAAAGAAAAGAGAGAATCGGGATGTTATGATAGAATTTTATGGGTTGTTTGCAGGAAGGACAAAAAGAGCCGGGTTTGATCAATGAAATATTAGCAGGTATCCGGAAAATACACACATTTAAAAAACTTCCCAGAACAACCCCAAGAGAAAAAATAAGTACCAACATCATTCTACATCAATTTAAACTCCATTTGATCTAAATCTTTGTCCGGCTCTACGGCCTGTTTTTCTTGGTTTTTAATTTCTGATATAATGGCCGGTTTCTCTGGTATCCGTTTCTTTCCTAAGATGCGCTTTATCCTGGCAATTAGCACTTCCCCTTTAATTGGCTTAGTCAGATAGTCATCCGCTCCCAGTTCAAAACCCTTTACCTCATTATCGCTACCCTCAAGACTGGTTAGCAATAATACGGGAATTTCTCTGGTGGTTGGTTCTGCTCTCAAATGCTGTAATAATTCATATCCATCCATTCTGGGCATCATTATGTCCAGTAAAATGATATCCGGGGGATTTTCCACGATTTTTTGCAGAGCAGCAATCCCATCTTCGGCTTCTTGTACCTTCCATGGGGACATTTTTTCAATCATCTTACGCAACATAATGCGGGATACTTTATAATCTTCAACCACCAATATACTGATTTCGTCATCCCTTTTTCTTTCCCTGCGAATTGGAGTGGGCGGTTCTTCAGCAGATGCCTTTTCTTTCTGTTTATCAGCTATTGTATCCTGCTTAACACTACTAGGTTGTACCGTCAGAGTCCCTGAATTAATTGTACGTAACACTTCTCTGTAATCGGTAATGCCATCCGCAATTAAAGACATGGCATCCTCGAATAAATTGCGAAAACCTTTCTTTTTAGCAATATTGCGTAGTTCCATAGAAGGAACGTTGCTGTTTATTTTATCTTTTAATTCCCGATCCAATATCAGAATTTCATAAACTCCCGTTCTGCCTTTATAACCGGTAAAATTGCAATCGGGGCATCCTTTTGCCTCATAGATTTCCGGATGATCGCTAATCAGGTGCATATGATATAACAATTTTGGATCGAGCTTATCCTCATCCACTTTTACCTTGCATTTTGGACACAATTTTCGTACCAGACGTTGAGCGATAATGGCCTGAACTGATTCTGTAATCTTAAATTGATCAATACCCATATCTTTTAATCGAGTGATCGTTCCAAATGTATCGTTAGTATGCAGAGTACTAAGCACCAAATGGCCAGTTTGAGCGGCCTGGATGGCAATTTCGGCTGTCTCTCTATCTCTAATTTCCCCGACTAAAATCACATCCGGATCCTGGCGTAAAAACGAACGTAGTGCACTGGCAAAAGTCACACCCGCTTTTTCATTAACTTGAACCTGATTCACCCCTTCCATCACATATTCGATCGGGTCTTCTATGGTCAGTATATTATTAGCAGTAGACTTAATCCGGTTAATAGCGGCGTAAAGCGTGGTACTTTTACCAGATCCGGTAGGACCGGTAACTAGAATCATGCCCTGTTTAAAAGAAAAGCAGCGCTCTAGGGCTTCCTTATTATGCCCACGGACACCGAGATTTTCCAGCGAAATGGCGGCTCTTCTTTTATCCAGAATACGAATCACCGCTTTTTCGCCAAAGCTGGTGGGCAATATGGACACGCGTAAATCGATATCCACTTTGTCCAAATATATTTTAGCTTTACCGTCCTGGGGTTTTCGGGTTTCGGCAATATTCAGATCCGAAATGATTTTTATCCTGCTGATCAAACTGTGATGAACGCTCTTAGGTACTTCCATGATGCTGCGCAGTACACCATCCACTCGAATCCGGACATCCACTACAGATTCTTTGGGTTCGATATGAATATCGCTGGCCTCCTGATTAATTGCCTCCTCCAATATCTGATTGACCAGTTTAACAACCGGAGAGATATTTGAGTCTGGTTTTTCGCCGGGAAAATGAATTCTGGAATGATATTTTCTATTATTGACCAGCGAATCGATCACTTTATCCGGTGAATAAAACGCATTGATTTTTTCCTCGATTTTCTCTCTGAAGGCAAAATAGGTTTTGACATACTTTCCGGTTAACGTTTCAATTTCTCGTTCGCAGTCAAGATTGGTGGGATTAAAACTGGCGATATAAATTTCCTTCTCACCCAAATGAAACGGAATAAATGTATACTTCCTGCATAGTTCCTCGGGAATGATCTTAAAAACATTCTCATCAAATTCTGTTTGATCCAGATCTATTGCAGGTACTTTTAATGCACTCTCTACAAACTCTACAATATCTTTTGGTAAAAGATAATTGTTCTTCACCAGGACATCGTAAAAATATTCTTCATTGGAGAATCTTTGTGATAATTCATTATATAATGCTTCATCCACAATCTGGTAATAAATCAAGGACTTGGCCAGCCATTCATCTTTAAATTGATGCGTATTTAGGATTGCCATGATCTCACTCTTTAGTTTAACTTTTTCTAATGTTTAATAATCGTAGCTAATCCGGTGAACATTAGCCTCAGGTTACAAATAATGTTCTGTTATTCCTAATATTAATTTTTTTCTTCTAAAAAGTCGCTTGCGGAAAATACTTTATTCCAATAGGTATCGTAGAGGTAAAATTTCAGGAGTTATTTAAGGGCTTTTCTTTAAGGTTCTCAGGGTAGGTAAAAAATGGATAGGTTCACTCTATTTTTTTGTACAACATAAAAAAGTCGTTTGTAACCAGACAATAAACCCAAAAACTTAACCGTACAAATCAGCACAAACTAAATTTAAACATCTTGGATGCATTTACATTTGTCTAAAATAAGCTAATTTTGAACTTAATTCAGACAACAATGAGAAGCATTAAACTCATGCCATTGGGTAATTTGCGGTTTTTTAAAAGCGTGCGCATGATTTGAACAGTAGATAGATCATGGTACCGGAAACCGTTAACGCCAGCGCCAGCTTCCCGGGCGACGCGGTCGGACAACCGGCTGGTCGGATTTAACAATCACCACCGGCTCGCCGGTCTTTTTCTCAGGCGGGGCGAAGGCAAAGGTTTTCTTGCGGGTGGGGTCGATGCGGAAGGCTTTTTCAGCCGCCCGGATGATTTCCGGCCGCAAGCCTTCGGAGGCGATTTCGTCGGTATATTTTTTACGGCCTTCCACCAATTCTTTGATGTACTGATCGATCTGCTGCTGTGAATAAAATTTGTGCACACCGTACTCATCCAGTGGACGCCCTTCCACGGCCGCAATGGACTTGGTGCCCAGAATGCCCGGGCGGTAGGTGTTGGTTCCTCTCAGATCGCCGCGCTGGATGGCGGCCATCAGTTGCAAAGGCACACGGTCCGTCTTCCGAACCAAACGTTTCTTTAATTGCCCGTTTTCCTGATAGGTTTCGATAATCTCGCCCATACCGCCGGTATTGTACATCATAAAACGTACCTTACCCGGAAATTTATCCACCAGCGACATGACGATGTCGTAAAACCGGTTCACTTTGCGCCCGCGCGATCCGACGATAAAAGGATCGGTGCCCACGATACGCACCGATTCCCCTGCTTTGGCCGGATTGGAAGCGTAACTGTGCGTGGATTCTCCCCACAAATAGGCCAGTACGCCTTGCTCCGGCGTCAGTTCCTGGGCAAAGGGCATAATGGTGTTACGGCGGGTAATAAAAGCGAAAATCAGACCGTCCATCTCATCCAGCGGCGGAAGATTCACCGATGGCGCGCTGATGCCTACCAGACGTCCGTTTTGCTTCACTTTGAGCTGGTCACGGAAAACCACCGCCCGGCCATTGCCGCACAGGCTCTCGTCCAGAAAGTCAATCTCTCCCCAGGCGTTCATCATCACGTTTTCCAGCAGGGCCGACTTGTGAACCAATGCGTTGTACATGGCTTCCTGCTGTTCCGGCCGCACGTCGGTTTTAACGTAAAAATTGTTCTCCGAACCCAGCGCCGACCCGTCGTCCCTTAAAAACACAATATCATCCTGGCACACCTCGGTTTTTTCGCCGCGGGTCGGATCCAGTCCCAATTGGTGGCAGGACCAGGTGGATTTCCCGGTGGCAGTCATTCCGAACAGAAAAACGCCGTAACGTTTGATTCTGTTTTCATGCGGGTCGCGTACGGTTACGATTTTGGAACCGGAGTGCAGACCCAGCATACCAAGCTCGTCCGCACGGTACATGGCCTGCCGCAAAAAGCCTTTTTTATTCTCGCCCAGATAATCCGTGCCCAGGGCAATATTTAAATTGTATTCCGGCAACGCTAAAATCTGGGCCCTTAAAATGTGCTCTTCCGGAATATGGATCATAATAAAATTGGGGCCGGGCCGGGAAGAAGGATCGAACATGGTGCTGGCCCACATGTAGGCATTGCGCACGTTTTTAGGATCCAAAGTAGAGACGTACAAATCGCAAATGGGATTGTAATGCTGATTATTGCCCATCTGTCGGCGGATATGCACAAAAGGCAGGGTCTTGACCAGGTGCAGCACTTTTTTCAGTTCGGCTTCCGACTGTTTGATCACTTCAATGTGGCTGTCCAGGGGCTTGGGTAAACGTACGTTTTCACTGCCCAGATACACCGTTTTCTGTGCCTGGCGGCTGGAAATCTTGGACGACCAGACGTAGGAATGAAATTTGGACTGGTTGGCAAATTTCCGGGCTTCTTTTTCCAGCCAGCGCATATCCACGGTTTTTATATTTTTCCCGTGTAAAAGCGGTATCAGTTCATCATAAAACTTTTTATAAAACGCTTCGTTGTAAAGATGATCGTACATGAGTCTCCGCCTTATTGAATCCTTTTATGTATTTCCGCCGCCCGGCCTGCTGTGCGTTTCTTCGCACAATGGCAAACCGAATCAATGTGTTTTTCTCAGATCTACCGTTCAGATAATTGTTCGTTTAATACGCGTTTAAGGTTTTCGATTATTTGATCTACAGAGGCTTTGGCCACGTTGACCTGGAACACCCGGGCAGCCTGGAACAGTTTGGCAAACTTGCGTTTTTGCAATTCCAGCCGTTCATCCGTTTTGATCAGCAAGTGCGGATTGTAAAAAGGCACGCTGGTGCCAACACTACCCGGCCCGCTGCTCATACCGGTGCTTAAAATCTGCACGGCGTCCTCTGGCGGTAGCTCCCGGATCAACTCGCCCAACGGATCGTATTTGAGGATAAACACAGCGCCGATGTCAATCCGTTTGACATGTTTGCGCATACCGCCCAGCCAGTATGGGTCGAGCATGGCTGCGGAAATTTTCGACCCGATAAAGCAGTAGGGTAATCCCCGGTCCAGTGTGCACTCCTCGCCCAGGGGACAGGTTTCCACCTGACACTCCTCTTTTGCGGAAACGACGTTTTCACACTTGCTGCGTTCGAACAGCTCTTCCAGCCTGGGGATAAAAAGCGCCGTATTGGTGGGCATGTAGCATTTGCGTTCCGGATTATCCGCCGCCGCAAAACCTCCGCCATAGCGCATGTAGAACAGATCGCTGCTGTGGAAGGCTACTTCCTCGTCCTGAATCCAGCGGTAGAAAATATCCGATTTTTTGGTGCCTTTGGGACCCATCAGCACAAAACCGAGCCCGTTATAATCGCCGGACATACCGCGTACAGCGTGCAGATCGAACAGCCGCTCGCCGATGTCCGCCACCATACCCAGGGCCACGCTGCGCAGGGAAGCATACAAATCCGTATTGAACAGCACCGCTGTGTTGGTTTCCGAATTGTAAAATCCGTACGGCTGTCGGCCGATGGCGTCGTCCACCGCGTAAATGATGCCGTGCGGTTCCAGATCAGCCTCCAACTGGGCCGGGTACCAGTTTTCCACCCAGAAATCGTACAAATGGCCGTTGTTGGTGCGCAGCTGAATAATGACGCCGTTAATATTGGCGTTCCATTCGTAATAGCGGTCAAATTTTAACTGAGCTTCGGCTTCCGCCACCAGAGCGTCGCGCTGTTCCACATTAATGCGGGCGTCGATATCCAGCGCCTTTTTATGGTGCGTCTTAAAATTATTCAGCGCCACCGATTTCACCTTACTGGGTGTTTTGAGTTTGCGCAGGGCTTCGGCGATACGGTCCATGCCCTTTTCGATATTTTCCATGGAAGTGGAATAGGAGATGCGGATAAAATCATCCGCTCCGAAGGCCGCGCCCGGCACCAGAGCCACACCCGCTTCCCGCAGCAGATAGTAAGCCAAACCCGCGGAATTACGAATGTACGTGCCGTTAAATTCCTTGCCATAAAAAGAAGCCACATTAGGGAAGGTGTAAAACGCTCCTTCCGGTTTATGGCACGAAATCCCCGGAATGCTTTGCAAGCGGTGCACCAGATAATTCCGTCTGCGTTCAAATTCCGCCACCATGCGGTTAATTTCGTATGTGGGACCCGTCAACGCCGCCAGGCTGGCCCACTGGGAAATGCTGGAGGGGTTGGACGTGGAATGGCTTTGAATTTTATTGGCGCCGGCGATGATCTCCTGCGGCCCGGCCGCGTACCCGATCCGCCAGCCGGTCATGGCGTAAGCTTTGGAAACCCCGTTAATAACGATGGTGCGCTGCTTAATCTTGGCACTGAGCGAAGCAAAGCTGACAAATTTAAAATCATCGAAAACCAGTTTTTCATAGATTTCATCGGCGATCACGAACAGGCTCTCCCCTTCCACCACTTCGGCCAGGGCTTCCAGATGTTCCCGGCTGTAAGCGGCGCCGGTGGGATTGGAAGGATTGCACAGGATCAAGGCCTTGGTGTTGGCCGAAATGGCGTTTTTGAGCTGCTCCGGCGTCAACCGGAAGCCGTTTTCTTCCAGCGTGTGGACGATCACCGGTTTGGCTCCGGCCAGGCGCACCATTTCAGGGTAGGACACCCAGTACGGCGCTGGCACGATGATCTCGTCGCCGGGATTGGCCAGGGATAAAATCACGTTGTAAATGCTCTGCTTGGCGCCGGAAGAAACGATGATCTGGCTTGCCGGATCGTATTCCAGTTGATTATCTTCCAGCAACTTGCGGGCGATCGCTTCTCTCAACGGAACAATACCGCTGTTAATGGTATATTTGGTCTTGTTTTCGTCGATGGCTTTTTTAGCCGCCTCCCGGATAAACTCCGGCGTGGGAAAGTCCGGCTCTCCCACGCTAAAATCCACGATATCGCGCCCTTCCGCTTTAAGGGAGATGGCTTTCGCCGCGATTTTCATGGTCGGGGATACACCGATCTGTTTGATCCGTTCAGAAACCATTCTATTTCCTTGTGGCTGTCGGTTTTCTGTTGTTTGTAGTCAGTTTTTTGGTTTTAGTATTCAGTTAGTTTTCAGTAATCGGTTGTCAGTTGTTGGTTTTCGGTATTTTCCTGAGCTTCGTATTCGCCATTCGAAACACGTTGAACATCCAATGGCCAGCACTTCCTATTTCCTGTTTCCTCTTCTCCTGTCGTCCGATTTTCTCAAATCAACTTCATAATTCGTAATTATTCTTTATTAAGTTTCTTTTTCAGAAATTCCTTCAAATCTGCCCCGGTGAGCGATTCCACAACTTCCGGCAGTTGAGAGAGAATCTCGGCGATCTGTCCGGTCAGTTTGGCCGAGCCGCTTTTCCCGTCGCTTTCGATCATCACGATCTTATCCACCTTGGACAGGGGTTCCGCCACCGCCGACGCCAGTTCCGGCATTTTCTCCATGATTAATTGGTAAATGGCCGCCTGGTTGTATGACTCGAAGGCTTTGGCTTTGAGCGCCATGGATTCCGCTTCCGCCTTGCCGATTTCGCGGATGCGTTCGGCTTCCAGCTGGCTTTCGGCTTTTTGAGCTTCAATTTTTCCGGCCGACTCGGTTTTGATGCGGTAGCTTTCGGCTTCGGCTTCTGCCTGTACCTGAAATTTGCGCGCTTCCGCCGGTTTGATCACATTGGCTTCCAGCTCTTTCTGTTTCTTCACGATGCCCAGCTCTTCCAGTTTGGTGGCTTCTTCCAGCTCCACCTTCTTAACCGCATACTCTTCCCGCTTCACCTGCTGCTGAATCTTAAACCGTTCCAACTCGTAGGCCATATCGGCGCGGGCTTTTTTGGCGTTCACATCCACCTGAGATTCCGCTTTTTTGGCTTCGTTGATCCAGGTAGCTTTTGCGATTTCCGCTTCCGCTTCCAACCTGGCAATTTCTCCCTCTTTGCGCGCTTCCGCAGATTTGATGGTGATGTCCCGGTCCTTTTCAGCCTGATCCACTTCCGCTTCGTACTTGGCCTGAGTGATGTGCGGCATACTCAGCGCATCAATATACCCCTGGGAATCGCTGATATCGCTCAAACCGAAAGACATGATCATCAAACCGAGATTGCTGAAATCTTCCTGCGCCGCTTCAATCACTTTTTCCGCAAACTGGTTGCGCTGGGTAAACATCTGCTCCACGGTCTGCATGCCCACTACCTCGCGCACTTTATTTTCCAGAATTTTGGAAGAAATATCCAGAATGCCTTCTGTGCCCCGGCTTAAAAAATTAGTAATGGCCAAATACAGGGGATATTCGTCGGTGTTTATCTTGACCTGTCCGTTATACTCCACGGTGATGGGGATACCGTTGTTGCTCAGTACGTCCACCAGCTTGCCGCGCACCGAAATTACTTCGATGGGGAATTTTTCCGCTCGCTCGGTCAGCGGATTCACAAAGGCGCCGCCGCCGATGCGAAACCGGAAACCGATCTCTTTTTCCGTTCCGTCAGGCAGGGTGATCTTGTTTTTCTTCCCGCCGGAAATGATCAGCACTTCGTTCGGGCCGACTTTATGATATTGCTTTGAATAATAG
>CAZJNP010000084.1:0-9368 GCA_964547355.1 uncultured Calditrichaceae bacterium | reverse complement strand
TTGGGACACACTCTACCGAGGGCAAGGGGTGGGTTCGCCCCGGTTCTGGCAATCAAGTTACATTTTAAAAGCAATACAATAACGCTTTGATAGGATTTCATTATTAGCTGTAACGGCCTGCGCTTCACCAGATTTGCCACGCGCCAAAGAAACCTTCAAAATGGCAATTCACAGTGTGCGTGGCAAATTCTGGTGCAAGCGCTTGTTATAGGCCATGTGATACATTCATTTTTAAATTGTATTTTTAAATAACAAATATAAAATTAAGAATAAAATTAAAGTCACACCTATAATCTTAGGTAATGTTGAGATACATCCTTTTGGTAATTCTTCCCAATACTTTCCACAAGCATTAGCTAAATTTTCAAACGTAATTTCCTTTCCATTATCTAAATAAATTTGTGCGCTTTCATATGATAATTTTATTTCTCCCGCTGTACTTTTTATAAGAAATCTATTATCAATATATTTTGATTTTAAAATTATTGGTTTTATTTCCTGAATAGTATCGAGATTAGTAATTAGTTTTCTGTTTTCATAATTTAATTCAAATAGATTGCATTTCTTAAGTTTTATTACAAAACTATCCCCATCATCAGAAATTATTTTCCGAAGATATTCTATTTGTATTTTTAGATTGAGATTGGAGTTATCACTTTTTGTGATTTCAACGATCTCACCATCATGAAAGATATTCCATATTTCCTTTTCGTTTTCAGTCATAAAAATGTAGTATAAAGTTTAGAAGCCTATAACTAAAGTTTAACCGGACACTACTGACCGCTTTATTAAACAATAAATTTCAACTCGCTCTGCGGTGTACGACAATCCATATCAAGCCCCCGGTTGCGGTGGTCGCTGATTTCAGCGGCCACACCGGCCATTCTCCCCAAAAGAAAAATAATGAAGCCAATGTCTTGCATTTCCTGTGCACTGAGTTTACCGCTTTTAAGCGCATTCCACATGAGCTTGAGTGAAATTACCGCAATCACCGCGTCGATATTGACACAGTACACATTTTGCGTGGCACCCACGCTGTAAAGCTCTTCCACCAGATAATGGTAAAAATCCCAGAAGACATTCTCGATTCCTTCTTCTTTCAGGCGTTTACGAATAAAATCCTCCCGAGGATCGATATTCACGCGTTTCCCTTTAAACACCGGGTGATTGATGCAGGGAATGCGTTTATAATTTTGCACGCCTTTCAGCTTGGCTTCATTCTTATAATCCAAAAATTTCGCCGCTGCGTTATGGGCAATGGATTTAATGGCCTGGGGATCGGGTACCTGACCGGGGTCTTTCACTTCAAAGCCGTCAAAAGATTCGAGTAAGAACTCCACCGCTTCATAACCGCTGCCACCGTGCGATAAACCGGTATTGGACAAAAACCCGGCAAAGGCGGTGGAAATATTATTTCGGGCGCTGACGCTTTCTTTAGCACCTTTAGCACTGATGGTTCCCGGACCATTCGTCAAAGTGAGCGCCAGTAACGCGGAAAATTCCCTTAGCCTGGTCCCCTTCGGCTTTTCGTTGAATACGGCGTAATAAGCCGTTTCGGTAAACGAGGTGAGTAAAAGCGCATCGTCTTGCCGATGAATAAGTTTTTGAATGAAGGTGTTATGGTCAAAATCAACGGAATTTAACACCGTTAATTTTGCTTCGATGCTCAAATACGTGTAAAGATTGATAACAGCCTCTTTGGGGATCTTTTTTAATACCAGAGAAGAAAAGGCAAAATTTACCAGAATAGCTGTAATCAGAAAAACCGTATTATCTTCAAGCTGCCTTTCCGTGATATAATCGGCAAAAAAATTAATCAGCTCGCCGGCGCTGTGACATTTTTTCAATTCCGAACGGAAAATGTCAAACAATTTTTCGTTTGTACTGTTACCATGTTCTAATTTTTCATCCAGTATTTTAACTGCCAGTTCTGTATCAAACGGCGTGTAAATATCACGTAAGCCCAATTCGGACAGCATCTCAACCATCGCCGCAGCATAAGTTTGCGAGAGCTTCATGTCTGCGCTTTCGCCAAGCATCCCGGCGACCGCAATGAGCGCCTGATTGGGTGTGGCGCCGTTTTCCCGGGCTTGTTTTACGATGTCAAAATATATGTCCTCCGGGCGTGCCAGATAATTGAGCACAAGATTGGCAAAGGGCAGACACTCCTTTTTAGGATGCATCTTGATCAGGGCAAACAACATATTGCTCTCAAAAGGATAGTCGGTCAGCTCTACTACCGGCATACCATGCAGTTCCGCGACCTGTGTGGCCGGATCGATACGCGAAGCACCTGAAGCGTTACGCATATTTTGTCTTAAATAGGTAGCGCCAAGTTGTTTATTGATCGCTTCAATTTCGGCATCATACGGCGCGATGGGTTTTTCAGGCTTGAGCCGTAAGTGCAGCGGAAGATTCAACCCGAAATCATTACCCAGCCATGGTTTAAGTCCTAAATCACCTCTGGGTTCAAAATCCGCTTCCCAGCCTAATTTCTTAAATATGGCGCTCATTGCCTGGGGAATTTGCTGAATAGAAGCCACGCGTACGCCCAATTCGCTTACATTTTCCGGATTATCCGGATCAAATTCGGGAACGCCGAAATATCCATCAAACCATTTTTCTTTGGCGATGGCATCATCGCCCTGGCCGGCAAGAGCGCCGGCATGCCCGCAGGCTCTGGTTAAATTGGATTTCCACCGGCCGGTTACACTCACCACGATGGGTTTGGTGAACTCGAACCGGCCCTCTTTAATCATTCTTAAGGCTTCTGCTTCGTAGTAACCGCCGGGTTCCACATAAAGCACCACGGCTTTGGTACGGGGATCGTTTTGCGCGGCGTACAGAAATTCCGCCACTGCGTAATGGATGATTACATCTTTGCCGGAGCTAACAATGGTGCTGGTACCAAATCCAGCGGTTTTCAGATATTCGGCGATGGTCGTACTAAAATTGCCCGAATTACTATGGATGGCGATGGAACCCTTA
This sequence comes from uncultured Calditrichaceae bacterium, assembly GCA_964547355.1. Classification (GTDB taxonomy): domain Bacteria; phylum Calditrichota; class Calditrichia; order Calditrichales; family Calditrichaceae; genus CAZJNP01. The sequence goes on along the minus strand of CAZJNP010000084.1, from coordinate 6,380 downwards.
ACCAACGCTTCTTCGGGGCGATCACCGCCCAGCGCCCCGCCGATTCGTACATGATTCCAGGAATCGGCCACACCAAGGCAATTGGCTCCGAACACATCAATTTTATTCGTCTGCGCCACCGCCCGGATTAGACGCTGATCTTTGACATTAATTTTTTCGGTTAGAATGACAATCTTTTTCAAGTTTTGATTATAGTGACATAACTCCGTAACGGCATGAAAAACCGCATCCGGCGGCAAATAAATCACGCCCGTATCAAAGTCGTGTTCTTTTACGGCTTCGGCAAGCCGAGGATACACAGGGATATCTCCAACCTTGGTTTCCAACCTACCTCTTCGCCCGTACTGTACGCCGGCAACCACATTACCGCCGCTGTAAGCATGCGAAACGGGTGTGACTCCCTTGCTTTCGTTACCCAGGATATTCATCACACAAACTTTACTCTCAGGTGTAGCGATTTCTTTCAGGGAATGGATACCCACATAATACGGAAAAGGATTCTCTTTTCTCATTTTTCTTTCCGGTTAAATTACTTTTTTCTTATTATTAATGTACCAATCGTCAATTTCTGCCGCGTAACGCACCACCTCCAATATGGAACTATCGTAACCAAAAAACTTATATGGAATCTCCAGACTTTCCAGAATATCCCGCGCATATCCCAGACCTTTGACAAGATTCGGGCCGCCTCTGCCGGAAACCACGTAGATGTCCGGTTTGCCGTTGGCCACGATATAATCGCGTAATGCGTCGAACATCGCCTTATATGTTACAAAAATATCGGTGTTGTTTGCTTTACCGCCAATGATTAAAAGGACATTGCTTTGTTTGAGCCAATATTTGTAAACGATTTTTGCAATGTCATACATTTTTTCATAAGGCGGATTGCCGCCAAAATCGCTGGAAATGGTCGCTTTTTGCCCCAGGGTTTCGGTTGCCGCGCTGTTTGCGCCTCCGCCAAACATAAACGCCGTCACGGTGCCTTCCGGATTAATCACCACCACGTCGCTTTGTCCCCGGTAGGTGCGCAGCCGGTTTACTTCTTCTTCAAAGGGCGTCAAATCCGTCTGAAAGATTTCCGGTGGTAAGTTCAGCCGTTTCCATTGGTTGCTGTCACGGTCGAACTGAGCCTTAAAGTCACAGGCAACCGGAACCAGGCGACCATTTTTAGGCATCATACGGATAGGGTTAATCTCCAGCATCATAAAGCCAAAATCATTGTAAAGATTCCACAGCTTTGGCAGATTCTGGGCAAGGGGGGATATGATTTCGTGGGGGGCGTTTAATTCGCTTAAAGCGTCCACAATATGATACGATTTTAATCCGGTTAAAGCGTCAAAGGAGCTGTGGTAAATTTTATCCGGCGGTAATTCCTCAATATCCACACCGCCATGATGCGTAAGCGTAAAATTAACTCTGCGGGAAACGGTGGATACGGCCAGATTAAAATAGACTTCGTACGAAGAAGGAATAAATTCCTCAAACGTCACGCCGTTGGCAACGGCCAGTTGGTTGTGGAAAAAATGTGTGGCAAAATAGAGTTTGCGCTTTGCCTGCATGGCTTCGCTTCCGGATGCCACGATTTTAATTAAACCCGCTTTCCCCTTTTTGCCGACACCGCCGTAAAAGACCGGCTTTACCACACATTTGCCGCCGCCCTTCGAAATTAGCCGGGCGACTTCCTCCACGGTGGCTTCCTCTTCTAAAATGGTCGGGGTGGGAAATTCGGCAAGGTTTAAAAGCTTAACGCCGTATTTCATTCCGGTAATTTGCATGTTTTCTCCTGTGCAACATCTTTTTTACGATATCTAACATATTTGGTTATCTAATCGCAAATAAAGTCAACCAAATTTAGATGTATTATTTTATAGATTGCCCATTAAAAAGACAATCCAGTAAGTACTTTATCGGGTAAGGTAATTCTTTTTTCTTATATATGAATGGCTCGAATCCGTCATGTTTTTTCCCGGAATTGCCATTATTTGCTTAAAATAATAGAAATATTTCTTAGGTAAAATACGCTTCATTGAATAAAAATGCAAACTTTACCCACGCAGAAATGATATCTGCTGGAAGGAAATATTTTATTATTTGCTAAAGCTGCGGTATTTCACTTTAAAAGTACCCGGAGACCAGAGACGAATACATAATCTGGCGTTCGATTTTCATTTGCTTGTTAAATTGCCAAAGAGTTAGTATTTTTACGCATTATTTCTTATAGCCAACCAACGATGAGGTACGCAGGATGGAACGCATTTCGCACATTTCGCATGATCAACAATTGACGACGTCAGTAAATCCGGTAACCAATGAGATTCTTGGAACTTCTCCATTGCACAGCGCAGAAGATGTGGCGGCGATGGTGCAGCAGGCGCGGGAAGCACAAAAGGCCTGGGCCGCTCTGCCGGCAAAGAAACGCACGATCCCTTTTTATAATATTATATACTATCTGGTTAAACACGCCGACGAACTGGCCGAAACCATCGCCCGCGATACCGGAAAACTGCGCACCGACGCCATGATTACCGAGGTATTCCCCTCGACCATGTTAACGGCCTATTTCATCCGAAAGACAAAAAAATTTCTTAAGGAACGCAGCCCGGGCGTCGGCAGCCCTGTTTTTCTGTATAAGCGCAGTAAAATCCGGCGTGTGCCGTACGGTGTTATCGGCATTATTTCGCCCTGGAATTATCCCTTTCTGATCCCGTTTTATGAAATCATCATGGGACTGCTGGCCGGAAACGCGGTCATTTTCAAAACCGCCAGCGAAACGCAAATGGTGGGTTTAGCCATTAAAAAAGTCATTGAGACCGCCGGTTTGCCGGAAGGCCTGTTTCATTATGTCAATATGTCCGGCCGGGAAGCCGGTCCTGCCTTTCTGAAAGCCGGTGTCGATAAACTTTTTTTCACCGGTTCCAACGCGGTGGGCAAAACGCTGATGAAGATGGCCGCCCAGACGCTGACGCCGGTCAATCTGGAGCTGGGCGGCAATGACCCGATGATTGTTTGTGAAGACGCCGATCTGGAGCGAGCGGTAAACGGCGCCATGTGGGCGGGATTCTCCAACGCCGGCCAATCATGTGGCGCGGTGGAACGGATTTATGTGCACGAAAAAATTTACACCGATTTTTTGACCCTGTTAAAATCAAAAGTTGAACAATTACGCGTAGGATACGATCTGGAATTTAACATGGACGTGGGCGCCCTGATCTCCAAAAGCCAAATTAATACTGTCAAAAAGCAAATTAATGACGCTTTAAAAAAAGGAGCTACCATTTACGCCCAGTCACAAGTACCGAAAAATAAGGACTGGGCAAACTTTTTACCGGTCATGGTGCTCACCGACGTAAACCATGAAATGGAACTCATGCGCGAAGAAACGTTCGGCCCGGTGCTGGGCGTGATGAAGTTTTCCACCATCGAAGAAGCGATCGCTCTGGCCAACGACACCCATTACGGTTTATCCGCTTCCGTCTGGTCCAGAGACCGTAAAAAAGCCGGAGAAATTGCCCGTAAAATCCAGGCCGGTGCCGTAACCATTAACGACCATTTAATGAGCCACGGTCTACCCGAAACGCCCTGGGGCGGGTTTAAACAATCCGGTATCGGTCGCTCGCACGGAAAAATCGGTTTTTACGACATGACCCAGCCCCAGGTGATTGTGGACGACATGCTGAGCAGTCTAAAAAAACAGCCCTGGTGGCACCCGTACGACGAACATACTTACCGGGGGCTGCGCGGCATTTTAACCGCTGTTTACGGCGAGGGGATCATCCCCCGACTAACCGGGTTGTGGGCCATGATCCGCCTGCTTGCAAAAACCATTCAACTAAAACTAGAGTAATTTTTTATCGGAACGTTTTCTTATGAACCCATCAAATCTGGATTATGATTTTGTGATCATCGGCAGCGGATTCGGCGGATCGGTATCCGCCCTGCGTCTGACCGAAAAGGGGTACCGGGTTCTGGTTCTGGAAAAAGGAAAATCGCTCAAGGCTAAAGATTTTCCTAAAACCAACTGGAATCTGAAACGCTGGATGTGGATGCCCCTGCTGCGTTTTTTCGGTTTTTTCAAACTCACCTTCTTCCGCCATGTGACCATTCTTTCCGGGGTGGGCGTGGGCGGCGGTTCGCTGGTGTACGCCAACACTTTGCCCGTTCCAAAGGACACTTTTTTTAAAGCGGAATCCTGGGCGCATCTGGCAGACTGGAAAAACGAACTGCGCGATTATTACCAGACCGCGCTGCGTATGCTGGGCGCGGCACGCAATCCACGTCTTGAAACCGGCGATCTGGCGCTGCAGCAACTGGCGCGAGAAATCGGTCGCGAAGACCGGTTTGAAGCCGCCGACGTGGCGGTGTTTTTCGGCGACCCGGAGAAAAAGACGCCCGACCCGTATTTTAACGGCCAGGGGCCGGAACGTTCCGGGTGCACGTTCTGCGGCGGTTGCATGACCGGCTGCCGGTATGACGGGAAAAACACGCTGGATAAAAATTATCTTTACCTGGCGCAGAAAAAAGGCGCCCGCATTCAGGCCGAATCCGAAGTGTACGACGTGCGCCCTTTAAATGACAAAGGGGGAAAAGACGGTTACCGCATTTTCTGGAAGCGCTCCACCGCCTATTTCAAAAAAAAGGGATCGGTTACCTGCCGCGGCGTGGTGTTCGCCGGCGGCGTACTGGGTACAGTGCCTCTGCTGCTCAAACTGAAACAATCTTCACTACCGGAATTGTCCGATGCGGTTGGACGGCATATCCGCACCAACTCGGAAAGCTTAATCGGGATTACGACTTTCGATAAAAACACATCCTTTTGCGACGGTGTGGCCATCGGCAGTATTTTACACACAGACGACCACAGCCATCTGGAACCGGTGCGGTATGCTTCCGGTTCGGGGTTTTGGCGTGTGCTTTTGGCGCCCATGGTGTACGGGAACAACGTGCTAATCCGCCTGTTGCGCATGGCGGGCGATATCATCCGGCATCCCATTCAAAATGCTAAAGTGTTTTTTGTGTGGGATTTTGCCCGGCGGACGCAGATTTTACTCTTCATGCAAACGCTCAGCAGCACACTTCGTTTTCGTTTAGGGTGGTTCGGAATGCGTTCTTCCATGGAACAGGGAAAAGCGCCTAGCGCCTTTATTCCCGAGGCCCAGCAATTAGCCCGTAAATACGCCCGTATTGTCAACGGCAAGCCCATTACGCTGATTACCGAAACGCTGATGGGCATTCCTACCACGGCCCATATTCTGGGCGGATGCGTCATGGGGCGGGACCGTTCGGAAGGTGTCATCGACAAGGATCAGCGCGTGTTCGGATACGAAAACATGTACGTATGCGACGGGTCGGCCATTTCAGCCAATCCGGGCGTCAACCCTTCCCTGACCATCACGGCGCTCAGCGAACGCACCATGAGTAAAATTCCCGAAAAAAAATACGACCAATCATTAGAGGTTAAACAACAAATCTAACATATGATCGCAAAAACAATTTCACCTGGCATCGCCCAGTATTTACCCGGCCTGTATCTGGTCGATCTGGATCAACCACTGACCGGCTTCCGTCGATTCATCAGTTCCTGGATTTACACAAAAAACGGACACACGCTCATTATTGATCCCGGTCCCTCCTCCACTATACCCGTTCTGGTTCAGGCGTTGAAAACACTGAACATTCCGCGGGTTGATTACATCCTGCTGACCCACATACATCTGGATCATGCCGGAGGTACCGGACATTTACTGCACCATTTCCCGGAGGCCCAGGTGAATTGCCATCCGCGCGGTATCCCGCATTTAATCGATACTGAAAAATTGTGGCAGGGATCGCTGACGGTACTTGGTGAAATCGCTGCGGCTTACGGCCCCCTGAAGCCGGTGCCTGCCGAACAGATTGCCTACAATACCGAATGGACGATGGGACCGTTTGAGATTACCACCATCGAAACTCCGGGACACGCCGCGCATCACGTGTGTTATGTTGTGGACGACTTGTTATTTGCCGCCGAGGTGGCCGGCGTAAATATTCCAGTAAACGGCGGCAATTATCTTCGTATTGCTACCCCGCCGAAATTCATTTACCAAATCTACAAAAACTCCCTGGAAAAAATTGCTCGTATTCAAGCTGGTTATATTTGTTTCGGGCATCACGGAATGCGGGACGATCCGCAGGCTGTCTTTGAAAGCGCCTCCCGGCAACTGGAAGTGTGGACCGAAATCATCCGGACACACGCTCAGGAATCGGAAATCTACATGCCGGACGTGATTTTTGAAGAACTGCGTACCCGGGATGAACATCTGGCTTTGTTCCCGCAGCTGGATGCGGATATTCAGCAAAGAGAAAAATATTTTTGTCTGAACAGCATCCGCGGTATGTACGAA
>CAZJNP010000083.1:0-9373 GCA_964547355.1 uncultured Calditrichaceae bacterium | reverse complement strand
ATCTTTACCAGGTTAGTTCAGTAATCGAATCAACTTACACCATAAAATGAGGTAATATTTTGCGCATTTACGGCAGGCTCCGTTTCCCCTTATTCTTGTTCGCTTTATGGTTATTTGTTTCCTGCTCGTCTAAACTGCAGCGTCCGGTCACACCAACCCCGATTCAACCGCCCGTGCATGCTACGATGCAAATAGTATTAGGCAACGAAAACCTGTTGCAAAATTATCTCCATCTGGTCAAAGGGAAACGGGTCGGCTTGCTGACCAATCCCAGCGGCGTGAATCATTTATTGCAAAGCTCGGTGGACGTTTTCGCGGCCGATTCCAACATCCATTTAACGGCCCTGTTTGGACCGGAGCACGGCATCCGGGGCGCCATCTACGCCGGGGAACAAGTTGGCGACGAAACCGACCCCCATACCGGCCTGCCGGTGTTCAGCCTGTACGGCAAACACCGCAAACCCACCAAGAAAATGCTGGAACAGGTGGACGTCATTTTGGTGGACATCCAGGACATCGGCGTGCGGGCCTACACCTATATTTACACCATGGCTAAGGTCATGGAAGCGGCGGCGGAGTTCGGCAAAGAAGTGATCGTGCTCGATCGCCCCAATCCGCTGGGCGGCCTTCAGGTGGAAGGCAATCTGGTGCAGCCGGAGTTCTTCTCTTTTGTCGGCCTTTACCCCATTCCCTACCGGCACGGGATGACCATCGGCGAACTGGCTTTGCTGTTTAATCAGGAATTCAACATCCATTGCAATCTGCGGGTCATTCCGCTTAAAGGCTGGAAACGGGAGATGCTTTGGGGCGACACCGGCCTGCCCTGGGTGCCCACGTCTCCCCATGTGCCGCACTGGGAAACCGTGCTCTTTATGAGCTCTACCGGCACCATCGGCGAATTGCACGCCGTTTCCGAAGGCGTGGGCTACACTTCCCCGTTCGAACTGATCGGCGCCCCCTGGATCGACGGCTACCAATTGGCGCAGGCTTTAAATGCGCTCAAACTGCCGGGTGTTGTCTTTCGTCCACTCTATTTTAAACCGTATTACGCCCTGTTCAAAGGACAGATCTGCCAGGGCGTACAAATGCATCTGACCGATTACCGGGCCTTTAATTCCTATTTAACCGGATTGTACATCATGGAAACTTTGATCCGTTTGTACCCGGAACACGACCTGTTCGCGGATGCGGCCCGGACGCGCGCCTTTAACCGCGTGATGGGCTGCGCCTGGATCGGCGAGGATTTGAAAAACCATGTACCCGTACATGAAATTCAACAAAAATGGCAGCGGGAGAAACAGAATTTCCTGGAATTAAGAAAAAAATATTTGTTGTATGAATAAATCAGGGCTAAGGAGTTTTTTATTGACTTGGCACACAGGACACAGGTAAAACAAATAATGTGGAATAAAATTCATTATACTCTGCGTCTTAGCGACTTAGCGTGAAATAAAAAAAATATTCAACCTCTTAGAAATAAAAAGCAGGAGCCTTTATGTCTGAAAATCTTACCAGTATCGTACTGCACGGATATGACGATTCCAATTTTTCATCCACTCTGGAATCGGTGTGCCAGCAAACCTCCAAACGGTTCGAAATCATCGTGATTGCCGAGGAAGCCCCCGAGGCCGTCAAAGGAATCACCGAGGACGTGGTACCCTCCGCAATTCCCGTAAAAATCGTGGACGGTAACGAACTGACGCTGGGCGCAAAACTAAACCGCGCGGTCAAGGCATCGGAAGGAAATTTCATCCTGTATATCAATAATTTCGAAACGCTGATTTTCCTGAAGCAGGCGGCTCTTGACCTTTTTCTGCTGACCATGGAGCATCACCCCGAAGCCGGAATGATCTATTCGGACTATGAACTGATGCAGGATGAGCAGGTGCGGGAAATTCATCTGCTCAAGCACCACATCGGCCGGGTACGGGATAATCAGGATTACGGCCGGGTGTATTTTCTGCGCAAATCTTCTTTGGCAGATATCGGGAATTTTAACGAACAGCTTAAATTCAACACCCTGTACGACATGCGACTGCATCTTTCCGAGCAGGCGGAACTCGTGCACATCGCCAACCGGTACGCCGGTTCCCTTTACCGCATCGTGGCGGAGGGCGCTTCGCACAACGTATTCGATTATCTCATGGCAAGCAAGGAAAGCCAGCTGGAGGCGGAACAGGTGGTGACCGAGCATTTGAAACGCATCGGCGCATACCTGGCGCCGGGCGCATTTTACGGCCCCCGTCCGCAGGCTGCGCAGCAAACCGCGCTGAAGGCTTCGGTCATTATTCCGGTGAATAACCGTCCCGACTTCATCGCCACCGCCATCGAAAGCGTGCAGGCGCAAACCGTGCCGGAAGTGGAAGTGATCGTGGTGGTCAACGGCGGACCGGACGATCCCACCATTGAGGCCGTGAAGCGTTACCAGCCAGGCGGCGATAAATACGACCCCGCCAAACCTGAAGTGCAGTTAATCGTGGTGGATATCAACAATTTGGGTTTGTGCCTGAACCTGGGCGCCAAAAAGGCGCGCGGCGAATATTACGTGCAGCTGGATTCGGACGACCGGTTAAAACCCGACGCCGTGGAAAAAATTTTAAGCGTCTTTGACAGCGATCCAAATATCGGTATGGTCATCGGCTCCTACGAAGTATGGCAGCTGGACGAGGACGGCACTTACACCCGGATGCAGGATTTGCCAGTGGTCACCCACGACGAATGGACCGAAGAGAACGGCCGGAACAATCTGTTGCGCATCAACGGCGCCGGAGCGCCCCGTTCCATTCCCATTGCGCTAATCAATGAGATCGGCTTCAGCATGAACGAAGAACCTTTTGCCCGCAATTACGGCGAAGACTACCACATGGTGCTGCAGATCAGCGAACGCCACCGCATCGGGCGCGTTTGGGACGCTATTTACGAAGTGGTGCGCCACTCGGGCGGCACCGACCACAGCATCGACCAGGCCACCATCGACCGCAACGACGAAGCCAAAGATTACATGCGGGCTGAGGCCATTAAGCGCAGGCAGAGGTTGAATAAAGGGGGGAATTAGGAATTGGGAATTGGGGTTGCCGGGATGGGTTGCGGATTGTAAGGTGAAAGGCACCAAAACATCTTTTCCCAAAGCAAAAAACAATATCAGGAAAAAGGTTTTTAATTAATTTGAGGCGATTTTAAGTTATTGCCGTTGCATGCAAAACTAAGGTTTAAATATTTTATTTCATGAAATTATAAATCATAAACTTTGCGTCTTAGCGGCTTTGGGCGCGATTCGTTTAAACCTTACAAGGTTAAAAAGGCAGAGGCGTTTGGAATCTAAGATTTTTTAAGCATGAGTGAGGACATGGAGAAAGATTTTATCGTAATCGGAATTGACGGTGGAGCCACGAAGGTGAGCGCCTGGAATGTGCGTTTTGATCCGGACGGTTCAAACTTTTCATTAGGTGATGTTAATATTCAGCGTTCGTACCGGGACATTCCCGGATTTATTCCGGACTTTACGCCAGTGGATCTGGGCACTCAATTAAAAGAATTCGAACACAACAATATTCATCCTACGGCGGACGAAGAGCAGCAGGGCGCCGTTTATGTGGAAGCCTGCGCTCAGGTGGTGGAAGAAATCGCCGCCCGTTTTCAATCTTCCCGCGTACTGATCGGTATTGGCATGCCGGGGATAAAAACAGCAGACAAACGCGGCATCGCCGTGGTGGCCAACGGTCCGCGCATGCTGCATTACGCTAGGGATTTAGAGAGCCGTTTAACGCTTAAGCATATTGAACTGGTGCAACCCATCGCCCACATCGGCAGCGATGCCGACTACTGCGGAATCGGCGAAAATTACGCTGCACAAGGCGCTTTCCGCGATGTACAAAATGCTTATTATCTGGGCGGCGGCACCGGCGTGGCGGACGCGCTCAAACTAAACGGAGAACTTTTGCCCTTCGATCAGACCAAAACCTGGCTGGCTAAAAGTTGGGAAATGAAAAACGCCAGCGGAATTTCGCTGGAAAAATTTGCCTCGGCCGGCGGCATTCAGGGAATTTACGCCAACCTTGCCGGAAAATCTGTGGACGAATTAAACCAATCCGGCATTTACCCCCTGCAAATTGCCGAAATGGCCGCCGGCGGAGATGCCACCGCACAAGAGACGTTTCGGCAAGTGGCCGAATCTTTGAGCATGCTTTTATTCGAACGTATTACCACGCTTTTTGCGGGCTGGCAGGAATTCTTCGAATTTGTTAACCCGAACCGCGCAGCGCTTACGCCGGAGCATCCGTATCTCGGTCAGCGTTTCGAGCGGATGGTGATCGGTCAGCGCCTGGGCGAATTATTCGATTCCGCGGCCGGAAAACAGGTCTTGCGGGAACCGGTCATTGCACAGCTGCAACGATTGATTACGGAAAGCCCCGTGCTGGACCAAACGGCCAAAGAACACTACGCGCAGATGGACCACATCGTCGTAACGTCCCGCCTGCGTGAAGCGCCGGCCCTGGGCGCCGGAATCGACGCGGTTTTGTCCGCCGGGTTGGCGTGAACGTTTGTCACCATTATTCATTTAATTAACAAGGATTGTTTATGTTAATTCCCGATACTATTCCCGAAAAAGAGCCTTTAATCCGGGTAGGAATTACCCTGCCGGAGGACGATTACACGTCCATTACACTGGTAACACCGGGCGATCAGGATTACCAGCTGGAAAGCGCCGGGAGAACCATCATGCTCGGACGCAATCAAAGCATCCTGATCAAATTACAGGCCAACCATTATTTAATCCACATAACCGAAAAACAGTTACAGACGGAAGCCGCTATTCGGATTTTTCCGGTCGTTACACAAAAATCATTATCTCCGCAGGAAGGATTAAAGATAAAAAACGTCATCAGCGGGCGGGGCTTTCATTGGAAAAAATACATTCACGTCATTTTACCGGGCACGGTCATTATTGAAAAATATCAGGAACGGTTACTGGTCATTAATGAATTACCTCTGGAACACTATTTGATGTGCGTAGCCACTTCCGAAATGGGCGCCGCCTGTCCGCCCGCGCTTATCGAAGCCCAGACCATCGCAGCCCGTTCCTGGTTGTTGGCGAATGTGGAGCAAAAGCACCGCGATCTGGGCATGGATGTGTGCAACGACGATTGCTGCCAGCGATACCAGGGTACCACTTTTTTAACCGAACAATCGGTAGAAGGCGCCCTGAATACTTACGGCCAGGTTCTGATGTATCAGGGAAAAATCTGCGACGCCAGATATTCCAAAAGCTGCGGCGGAGTTATGGAATCTTTTGACGCCATCTGGGACGGACCACCTCTTCCCTATTTGCAGGTGGTTGCCGATGCCGAACAGGATCCGCCGGAATGGCATAAACCCCTTTCCGATGAAAATAATTTCGAGCACTGGGTCAACCACGTCCCGAATACTTTTTGCAGTCCGCACACGATTCCGGAGAATGAATTGAAAAAATACCTAGGTTCCGTGGACGAGGAAGGCAGCTACTTTCGCTGGGAACAAGAGATCGACCAGCATCATCTCACGACCAACCTGCAGCGCCACTATGGAATCGATATTCAAAAGGTAACGGATATTCGCGTGCTTAGCCGGGGCGGTTCCGGCCGGATCAACCGCCTGGAAATCGTTTACATCGACCATGCCAACAAACAACAAACCCTGGAGTTAACCAGTGAATACGCGGTCCGTCAGGGAATGCACGCCTCGTTTCTTTACAGCTCTGCTTTTACCATTACCTTTGTCCGCGATGCGCTGGACGTGCCGGAAAAATTCATTTTAAAAGGTGCGGGATGGGGACACGGCGTGGGCCTGTGTCAGATCGGCGCGCTGGGGATGTCTTTAAAAGGATATTCCTCCGAGCAAATCGTATTGCATTACTATCCCGGAAGTCATCTGAAGAAAATTTATTAAATTCATAACCGGAGAAGTTATGTCTAAAAAAACGCGCTCTCCCTGGTGGTGGGTACCTTCGCTATATTTTGCCGAAGGCATTCCCTATGTCATCGTCATGTCGGTTTCTGTGATTATGTACAAACGGCTTGGTGTCTCAAATACGGACATCGCACTTTATACCAGCTGGCTGTACCTGCCCTGGGTCATCAAACCACTGTGGAGTCCGTTGGTGGATATTTTACGGACGAAACGCTTCTGGATCGTTACTATGCAGCTGGTGATCGGGGCCGGTTTGGGAGGCGTAGCGCTTACCATTCCGCTACCGAATTTCTTCAAGTTGACGCTAGGGTTTCTGTGGCTAATCGCATTCAGTTCCGCCACCCACGATATTTCGGCGGACGGTTTTTACATGCTGGGTTTGAACAAACATCAGCAGGCTTGGTTTGTGGGCGTGCGCAGTACATTTTACCGTTTTGCCATGATTACCGGTCAGGGATTGCTGATCATCCTGGCCGGTTACATCGAAAGCAACACCGGATTACCCAATGTGGATATCGCCGTTACAGCCAGGCCGGACGCGCCGATTGTTCGCCCTGCGCATCCTGATTCTCTGCAAACCTTACCCGGACACGGCAAATTGCGTCTTTTGGTCTATCCTGAGGATTTAACCATTGCGGCTCAAACCATTCCCAGAGTACAGGCGGATTCATTGATTCGTTTTGCCGAACAATGGAATGTGGCGCACGGCTTTGTCGTTCCCGAAGTGCAGCTAACCCAGGAGGAAATTGAAAGCTCCTGGTGGAAGCGGATCATCGCTCAGCCGCTGGGTAATTTCATAGAAAAACATTTTGGCGTGGAACGACCGGAAATCACTTCTGACCGTACCGGAAATGTGGGACTTGTTTATTTTTATCTATCCCAAAAACCGTCTTCCGGAGAAGAGATTGTAGCCAACTTTGGGCGCCACAAAGGAGATAAGAGTATTTCCCTTGTGTCCGGCATGCGGCTCATCTTTAACGAAAACAACTGGGACCAAAAGGCTCTGGCAGTTATTCAACTGGATCCTAAACTGCGCAAGGAAACTTCTTCGGTGTTTCGGGCCACGACCGGCAATATCCCTCTGGCTTGGTCTATTACTTTTTTGATGTTAACCGCGTTTTTTATCGCTTTTTTCCTGTACCACAAATTTATTCTGCCTTATCCGGAATCCGATGTGCAGGCTGCCCGGGTAGATTTGAAAACGTTTTTCAAAGAGTTTTTCAATACCTTTATTTACTTTTTCAAAAAAGACGGCATCGGATGGATATTAGCCTTTTTGCTGCTCTACCGTCTGGGTGAATCGCAATTGGTAAAACTGGCCTCGCCGTTTCTGCTGGACGCCCAGGAAGCGGGCGGTTTGGGGTTAACCACCGGAGAGGTAGGATTTGTTTACGGAACGGTAGGCATCCTGTTCCTGACCATCGGTGGATTGCTGGGCGGGTTTTTGGCCGCTAAGCACGGATTGAAATACTGGCTCTGGTTTATGGCGGTGGCTATTAATCTTCCGGACGCGGTGTATATTTACCTTTCCTACGCCCAACCGGACAATTTCTGGATCATTAATGCCTGTGTGGCTACGGAGCAATTCGGCTACGGCTTCGGGTTTACCGCCTATATGCTTTACATGATTTACGTGTCGGAAGGAAAATATAAAACCGCTTTTTTTGCCATCACCACAGGTTTTATGGCGCTGGGGATGATGATCCCGGGCATGTTCAGCGGCTGGCTGCAGGAATTGATCGGATACCAGCACTTTTTCGTCTGGGTGCTCATCGCCACCATTCCGGGGTTCCTGATTTTACCGTTTATTCCATTAGACCCGAATTTTGGCAAAAAAACCTCAGAAGACGAACCTTGAGTTTAGGGATAAAAAAACAAACATTTTTTAGAGCAGAGGGAAATTACATTCTCAATTCTGATCAGAAGTTTTACATGTTGAGTGTATAGCAATGCGGTGACGATGCCTACGGCAAAAATTAAATTTTATTCGTGTCCATTTGTGCAATTCGTGGACTTGTTTTTTATTTCGCCGGCAAAATTCATCGTCGGTCATATCCAAATACGTTGCGATAACGGGTTACATTTAATCGATCCATAAAGAAAAGGTCTTCCAGGATTAAAGCGATTGCGCCAAGAATTCCGGCGTTATTTTTCAGTCCGGCCGGTTTAATTTGCACTGCACGGATTGGCGTACGTAAAGTGGCATTGCGCACCTGATCCTTTATAAAATGCATAAGAACCCTACTCTGGATGAGCTGATTACCACCGATTAGAATCAATTCCGGATTAAGGGTGCTGACCAGATTGGTACAGATCATGCCCACAAGATGCCCGTATTCATTAAGGAGCTCCAGGGCTAACGGGTCATCTTGTTCTGCGGACCGAATCACCTCTTCGATACTTAGATTTTCCACATCCATGGCGGTTTGAATACCCTCTCGCGCTCCTTTACGCGCCCCCTGAAGAATAACCTTTTCCGAAAGCATGTCGCCAAAATTCTTTTGCTCGTCATATATAAGACGAAATTGTTTTCCTCTGGTAACAAACCATCCCGGCTCATAGTACCCAATTTCTCCGGCACTGGCCGAAACCCCGCGGTAGAGTTCGCCGTTGATGATGATTCCGGCCCCCAAACCATCCCCGATCCAAAGGTAAACCATGTGATCCACATCCTTGCCGTTTCCGAACCGGCACTCTCCCAGGCTTAAAGTTTTCACGTCGTTTTCAATGATGGTTTCGATGCCGTATTTTTCTTCAAACGCATTTTTAAGCGGAAATCCCTGCCATCCTTTCAACGTATCCGATTCCTGAATTTTGCCTTCATGGTAGTTGATTAATCCGGGAATGGCCACGCCGATTCCTACCGGTTTGGCGCTCTTTACCCAGCGGGTATGCAGGAAATTATCAATCACCTCAAAAATCTGGTCCAGCACCAATCGTAACGGGGCACCACTCCGGAAGGAAACGGCATTCTTCTTATGAATATTGGCATTTAAATCACTTAAAGCCACATTGGCATGATCCCTTTTGATCTCTATGCCGATGGCATAACCGGCCTTGGGGTTGAATTCCAGCAAAATGGGTTTGCGTCCGCCTAATACCGTAGAATTGCCGACACCGATCTCCCGGATGTATCCTTGCCCTAATAAATCTGCAATAATTTCAGAAACCGCCGCTTTGGAAAGTTTGTAGCGTTTGGCCAATTCTGCTCTTGAAATGGGACCTTCGTTTTTTATGAATCGTAGAATGTTTAACTCGTTATATTCACGAATCAATCTGGGACCAAAACCTGCTTCTCTGATCATTGAATGTGTCCTTATTTGATTTAATGAATTAATTCAAACGATCTCATCGGCGCGAACAAGCAACGATTTCGCCCTCTCCATTCAGAATAAAACCGCAGATGCGATATTAACGTGGAGAACGC
>CAZJNP010000082.1:0-9376 GCA_964547355.1 uncultured Calditrichaceae bacterium | reverse complement strand
CCAGAATATTGAATACTTCAACTTTTACTTTAGCGTTGGCGCCGCCGCTGGGAACCACAAACGGAACGACCGTGGTGGGGTTAAACGGATTGGGATAGTTTTGCAGCAGCATATAGCGATCGGCCACGATGTTTTTCTCATCATCAATACCCACAACCGGATAACTGGAGGTGTCCATATACACATGGATCATGGCATCAAAATCCGTGATCTGAGCCCAGGTAGTATCCGTATCGTTCCAGTAGGTACGGCCGTCGATGGGTTCGGAAGTATCCACAGAAATATACGGGCTGTAGCGCTGCCGTTCCCAACCGATAAAGAAGCTGCCCTCGTTAATGGTTATTGTGGAATCAAACTGAATCAGATTCACACCGGTAGTCAGACCTGCCGAGAAATACTTTTCTTGAATCACCGTATCCGGCAAACCAGTCGCAGGATCTTCGGAATAAACGTAGAAGAAGCCCTTACCCTGAGGTTCCTTTTTGCCGCCAATTAAAGTCGTATCCAAATATACCTTAAAGGCATGGAACGACACAGGATAATACTTGGGCGTAAACTTAACTACGGTTACCTTGTTCTTTAATTTGTAATTATCACCCGGAATGAAGAAGCTGTCCCGTTCGGCGTCGTCAAAAGCCACTTCCTGCAGAATGGACGGTATGACCAGCGTTCCCTGAAATCTTGACCAGTCGGAAGAACCTTCGTAACGCACCGTGGCACGGAGGCCGTAATAATAAATCTGGAAAGGAACGGCGCTGGTATCGGTCCAGGTTCCTTCTCCCTTAAGTATTGCCATCAAATGAATGTACTGATCGCCAGGCGTGGTACGCCAAACTTCATAGTTCACACCTTCTTCCGGTTCCCAGGTAATGGTAATGGTGGTATCTTCACCGTTGGTGGAAATTAAGAAGGTATCCGGTAAACTGGGTGGATTAATCGGAGCAAAAACGACCAGATCGTCCACCATCAAACCGGGGCCGAGCGGATCGTCGCCGTCGGAATTAAAGAAAATGCGCAAATAGACATCCTGACCGGCAAACCGGGACAAATCCAACGGTGATTCATTGGCCAGTGAACCCCAATAATAACTGAAATCCGTCCAGGATTCGAGTTCAGCGACATTGTTGTAAACCCAGTGTGTCCAGCCCCATGAACCGTCGCTATACTGCACCCAGTCTCTCCAGATGCCTTCAAAATCGGTGCTGTCCACCGGGCGCACCTGCACCTGCCACCAGTCGCCGTAATCGTCGTCGGCAAAGTAAGGAATTTGCTTCAAATCTACGTAAATCGGCGTGGTATCGGGCAGAGAAATAGGACCCGTTGTGTAGTAATTCTGCATCCAGATATTATAGGTGGAATCAATGTAAAAATAGTCCTGCCCCCTCTGAACGGTCGCAATATGGGTGCCGGAGGGCAGAAAATCCGGGTTATCGTTGTAAGCCGGA
The DNA here is from genome assembly GCA_964547355.1 of uncultured Calditrichaceae bacterium. GTDB lineage: Bacteria > Calditrichota > Calditrichia > Calditrichales > Calditrichaceae > CAZJNP01. Next base: position 7,931 of record CAZJNP010000082.1, on the reverse strand, counting down.
ATATCGCCGGAGTATTCAGGAGTTAATTCGGCCACATGCCACAGGTCGCCGCCGGGAGGAGGAACAAAAACGATCGACTTTCCGACCATGCCGTCGGTGGTACCGTAGTTGGCGAAGTACATGGTGTCCGGCGAATAAACCTCGATGCTGTCGATCTGCCAGCCCCACAGTTCCGGAGCGCCGTCTTCTGTGGAAAGGCCCATATCGGAAGCAAAAGCAAAGCGCAGCATCACGGCGGTATCGGGACTGCAATAAGCGCTCAGGTCGATGGTTTCCTTGCGCCAGTTGTTCAGCGTGCCGGCCCAGGCCGGTACGCCGGGACCCTCGTCGAACCCCTGGCTGGGATGTCCGAACGCCCAACTGCTGGACACATTATACGTAGTAAACGGCAGCACCTGCCAGGTGGCGCCGCTGTCCAGAGAGATGCGTACATTCAAGCCGTCCCAGCCGTTGTACGGGTCTTCTGCGCCGCCCGGGTCTTCCACTTTAAAACGATGGTAAAAAGAAAACGTGGCGGTGGTGTCGTTCATTAAAAACAGCGGTGTTTCCAGCACCTGGTACCAATGGTTAGCGTATCCGCCGTACGTTCCGTAATCTTCATTAGCCAGCCACCAGCAGGAATCTTCCAGTGCATTCCAGGTCGTGAGGTGCCAGTAATTGGGATCCGGCTGGGGGATGATCTGTCCGCTTGTCCAGCGATGCCACACGCCGCCTGGCTCAAAATCTTCTATAAAGAACAAACCGCCAGGAAAATCTTCGTTAGTCTTTTGCACCTTTGTGGGAGCGTTTTTGTGAATTTCGGACTTCAGCACTTTTTGCTCCACACGCTGTGGACGTTCTTTAAACATGAGTTTATTCAGATAGTTATCCGCATATACGCCCAGCGTAAATACGAAAACAATCAACACAGTAAGTAATCGTTTCATAAAATTACTCCTTTTGTTTGTTACACCCCGGGTTTATTATTTAAAAGTTAAACTCAAATGTATAATTATGAACGTATCCGAGGATACCGTAATTGTTAAATGAATAATCCAGTCGGGCATTTACTCCGATTTTATTCAGATTTAACCCCAGCCCGGCGGTCCAGTCGGCTTCGTCATATTGAAATTTATACCCGGCGCGTAAAGCAAACATTTCATTCCACTCGTACTCGGCGCCCAGGTTATAGCGCAGTACGTTATCCACCGGATCATTCCCTTCGATAACCACCGTTAAACGGTTATGTTCATCTTTTACAAATGGAGAATCTCCACCGATAACATCCAGCATGGCGCCTAACCGGAAAATGAGCGGAATCGGCCAGTCTTCGGTTTTCCAGCGTCCACCGGTTCTGTAACTGATGCCGGTATCTTCATTTTCTACGGTGCGGTCCAGATCCGGACCGTCGAATTTCATTTTACCACCGAAATTGGACAAGGACATCCCGATTTTAAGCCCGTAAATTCCCGTATCAAATTGGGACCCTATGTCAAACGCCAGAGTGGTCGCTTCTTCCCGGAACAGGCGTTCGTTGATGTATTTAATGGTTAGGCCCAAATCAAAACGGTTGGTTAGCTGTCGGGCCACCGAGATCCCAATGGAGGTGTGACCGGTATCGAAGGTATCCCCGGTACCCTCTGGATATTCAATGGTGGTCCGTTCGATCTCACCTGATGAAAGATGCATTACAGATACACCGATGGCTGTGTACATATCCACGGGAATTACAACACCAATGAAATTATATGTAATGCCTGCAAACAGATGGGTTCTGGAAAGGGAGACGGACCGATGTCCGGTTTTTCGAATACCGGCCGGATTCCAGTAAAGTGCGCTGGCATCATCCGCCATAGCTGTAAAAGCGTCTCCCATGGCGGTTGCTCTGGCGCCGGCGCCCAACTTCAGAAATTGAGCGGCAGAAGTGGCCACCTTGGTGAATTCCTGCGCCTGCGCAGAGATGCCAAAGGCCAGTAAAATGATCAGAGCAAACTTGTACTTCATGTATCATTTCTCCTATTATTTGATAATCACAAATTTACCCGTGTGCGTTTTTCCGTTATCCGCTTCCACCACATACACATACAATCCCGGCGCGGCATCCTGACGGTTCAGGGTAATCAGATCCCAGTTCTCGCTGCCATCGGTGGAATTGTTGTGGTACAAAGTAATTACTTTTTCTCCGGTAACCGTAAAAATATGAATCTTACATTTAGCGGGTAAATTTGTAAACTGCAATTTGCGTACGAAGTCATCCGTTTCCCACTCGGCGTGTACCAGGTAAGGATTGGGTACGACTTTCACTTTTGCCAGATCGTCTTCGGTTGTCCCTTTTTCTTTTACGGCCTCGGCGGAATGGAGCACAAACGTATCTCCGGCTTTAAAAGGAATCCTTACCGGCAGGACCATCACATCGCCAGGCTGCCAAGGCGTGTCCGCTTCCAGCGGTTCATTGGTAATGGGATCGAGTGAATCCGGATCCACCCAGTCGAATTTAAATACGAGCGTTCTGGCATATTCTTTGGTAAGCGGCTCAGGCAGTTCGTATTCCACCAGGCGATATTCTATGTTTCGGGCAAAATGGTCGCCTTCTTTGGCAATGATGGTCCCCTTTTTATTGGTTACCGTATTCCACACCTGGAACGGAACCATCATCTGCAGCGTCTTTTGGTCATTCCGTAAGAAATCCGTCAAATTAAAGACCGAATCCGCATCTTCGCCGATGAAACGAATTTCGTACTGGGATTTTGTTCGCTGCGAAAATTTAAGAACGGTAAGCTGATAGGTACATTGGGAACCTTCCTGCCAGTACGAATCATCCGGTAAAATATCAACCTTGGAACTCATGGTAATTCCAAGACGCAAGCCGTCGAACATGGGTAAAATATCCAGCGGCTTATCGTCCACAATATAATCACGGCTGTCCTTGAATAGTGTATCCCCGGTGGTCGTATTAACCAAAGCATACACCAGTGTGTCTTTGGGGCTCCCTTTATAAACGCCCAGAGGGTCTTTGTAAAAATAAATATCATAATCATCGCCCGTAATCTGGGACGGTGTCACCACTTCCACATCAAAAATACCGTTACCTACCGTGCCGGGCTTCTTTTCGATATTAACTTTGCCAAGCTCCACGTTCCCTGGCGTACGGTGCGGAATGGCCTTAACAATATGGCTTAAGATGGTGCTGTTGGACAACAGGTTTTCCATAGAGGGAATTTCAAAGCGCAGCCCTTTGGCAAACCCGAGATTGTCCGGGTCGGTCAAAGAGTCGCCGGGAATGAATCCGCGGTCATAGGCACACACCGCATACAGATACTCGGTGCCGTTGTTTACATCCGTATCCACGTATTTAAACTGAAGTCCGGAATTGTCTCCCAGAAAGCGGTGCGGAGCCACCCGGTCGTAACCGCTGATCTCGTTGTCCAGATCAAACTGGGCAATGGGTTTCCAATAAGCGGTTCGGGATTCTTCGTCGTAGAATCTCTCGCCCCAGGTTTTGCCGTTATCCGTGCTGCGGTAAATCCGGAAGCCTTCAAAATCTTCGTAGCCGGTAATAATATCTTTATCGTGCAGCGAGGCATCGTCCCAATAAAGAGTAACCTGGCGGTCTTCTTCTTTAACGGTTACCGTAGGTGCCTGGGGACCGCGCGCGCCGCGATAGTTGTTATCATACATCAACTGGGCAATGCGTGCGTTTACCTTTAAGTCGGTGGTGTCCGCGCCCAAAATCACGGCAAAAGAGAACGGTACCGAATCTCCCGGCGCCATGTCAAAGGGACCGGAAGCCATGATGAACACGCAGTCCAGTCCGTCCGGAAATTCCTTTTCCAGTCCTTCAATGGAATCGAAGCGGGGATTGAGTTTTCCATCGATCAGCTGGCCGCCCACTTCGATCTTGGCCGGATGGAAATAATGTTCCGAATCGTAACTGTCCAGATTACTGGTATCGCCTGCCATGATTTTGTACTGAATTTCTTCCTTGTTGGGACGATAGGGGGTTTCACCGTCGCCGGAATAACCGTTAGGCGGATTATCCTGGGCGCCGGGACGATAGTACCAGTCAAACCAGTGCCAGCTGGTCAGTCCGAGCACGTCACCGGGAAGAATGTCCGGAATGGAGTCGCCATCCACGTCCACTTCCTGGGTGGCAACGGGGGTTTCCAGCAATTTAAGCGCAGCAATGCCGAGTTTTTCATCTTTTGCTTTTACAATCGGATATTGCTGGCCGCCGTACAAATCGTAAATATAGGCATAGTCGTATTCCGTATCGTATCCCATCATATCGTTCAGGTTGGAGTCGTCATAACGGTAGCCGAGGATGTCGGTGTTGTAGGCGTCGGCGTCAAAGTAGAACCCGGCGTACATGTTTTTGTAATGATATTGCGACTCGTTGTACAGATACATCCGGAAGAAAATAATATCTTCCGAAATGGTCGCACCGTATGAAAAAGCAGACACTTTGGCATGAATGCCGATGGAATACCCCTGGGTGGTATCAATATCCCTGGTAGCGTAACGATCATCAAACTCATAATAGAGGTCCTGATCGGAAACAAACACGCCTTCCAGCTGTTTTTTGCCCTCGGGGTCTGAAGGATCAATGGCGTAAGGCCCCGGCCAAAAATGCACTTCGTTGCCTTCGTCGTCCGTGTAAAAGGGCCAGGTATCCGGAATATCGCTGGTGGCCATTAACGGATAGGGGTCTTCGGGGTCGGTCCACTTTCCGCCGTAGTATTTTCCGGCCGTTGCCAGGGGATTGTGCAGATAAAGCCTCGATTCTGACCTGGATTCCCAGTCACCGCGTATGTAATTAGGATACGTGCGGTCCATCCAGGATTCCGACACGGTAGCCCCCCAATAGGTGGTATCGTTGCCGAAGGTGCGGAATTCCCTTTCTTTTACCAGATACATCTCCTTAGGACCTACCGCCCAGGGATAAGGATTTCCGTTTTCATCCTTTCCGGGAACCCCGACCATCAAATCGATATCGGGAATGTACGAAAAATTTCCCCATAAACCTTCCGGAGGCGTAATACCGCAAAAGCGTCCGAAGTTGTGCACGGCAATTTTCAGTTTTCCTTTGTCCAGATAACCGCGCGCCCTATTGGTAATGGGGTCTTCGCCGGTTACAGAAGCCGCCTTGCGCAAAGACATCTTTTTATTTTCAGGAACCTCAGCATAGGCGATCAGAAAACTTAATAACAATATTAGGCTTATTTTCGTCTTCACTTTTAGAATCAACCTCCTTTAAAATGCAAATTCCAGAATTAAATCCACCTGCCGTCTTCTTCCGTACATATAGGGCAGGTCAAACAGGGTTTTAGAATAAAATCCTCTTTGGATTAACATGTTGTAGCGCGGACCGGGATCGTCCGGCTTGCCGGTCGTGGGCCATACGTCTATGGGATTTTTCCAGTCGAACACGTTTTGCACCACCACCCCCAAGATCAAATCTACCCCGTAAAAACGGAAAGGACGGCGGTAGGTGAAGTTGGCCGTATAATTCCAGGGTCCGCGTTCGGAGTTGGTTTCCCCGGCCACATTACCCACCACGGGCGTGTATGGCCAACCGCTGATGGCCAGGAACATCAGATTAAACCGGGAGCGGGCAAAGGGATGCATGCCAAATACCCGTGGTCCGGAGTTTTCCGGGAAAATATAAAAATAGGAAAGGGAGATGTCATGGGTACGATCGTACGACATCAGGATTTCCCGTTTGGGCATGGTACGCTGCGTATGTGTAGAGCGGTAGCCTTCCCACGGGTCCTTGCGGTTGGCCGTAGCGCGGGAATAGGTATATTGCAACATCAACTGAGAACGCTGGGTGCGTCTTCTTAAAACCACGTCCACGCCGCGGGCCGTGGCGTAATCCTGATTTAAAAAGGTGGTAAACGAATACGGAAACTGCGGAATGCGTTCGGAGGCCGTTAAATTGGAATACTCTTTCGACCAGCCGATGAGCTGTACGATCATATTGTCCGTTACGCCCATATTGATGCCGAACTCGTACTCGGTCATCGCTTCCATTTGCAGACCGGCATTCCCCACGATAGGCACGGGCGTGGTTAAATCGCGTTTGTCGTTGATGTATTTATTACGATAAGCCGGCGTCTGGTAAAATTTGCCGTAACCGAACGTAAAGGTGGCGTTATCGGTAATCACATGCGAAAAACCGAGACGCGGACTGACCTGATATTCCCATTCACTGGGGACTAAAATGCGATCCTCCGGATCAGCATAGGGATTTTTCCAGTAATTGTATTTTGCATTTACCATGTCCACGCGCAGACCAAGATGAATGGTCATATAATCATATTCAATCAGATCCTGAATGTATGCGGAAGCTTCCTGGGGATGCTTGCGGTAACGCTCGACATACGGAGACACCAGCCAGGGCAGCTGGATTTCGTTCAGCATGATGTTGTGCTGCCGGAACGAAGCGCCCGTTTTGATCTGATGATGTTTGGAAGCCTGAAACAGTACATTCAGCAGCCCTTCGTAGGTTTCCGCAAAATCCTTGTGATAATAACGGTCATGTCCCGTGACATAGTATTCGTACCAATACGGATTATTCTCAATATCATCGTCCACTTGCGGCCGTATATATTCATCCGGTTCCAGATAGCGACCGTCCTCGTCACCGTTATCCGTGACCCCGATACGCATGTGCTGATAGAAGCGCGAAAAACGCAGGTTATAAAACATCTTATTGGAAATTTGATGATTAAAGACCAGAGCCTGGCGGTCGGCCGCCTGGGTTACGATGTTGCGGCCGGCTTCATAAAACTGGTACCAGTAATTTGCGAAGTTAGCCGTACGGAACGTAGTGGAAAGGTTCCAGAAAGAGGCCGACAGTTTCATGGTATTACTGATATTCCAGGTCAGTTTGGAATACACATCCCAGCCGTGCACAAACCCCATGGCGCGCCATCCGGGAATGGTATCCAGACGATTCAAATGAAAATTGTGTTTGGAATCCTGCGGCTGGTTCGGGTCGTAGGTTAAATTATCAAATTCATACACGCGGTACGCACCGCGGGAATAGTGGCCGGTTATGATATAACGTAATTTTTTATTGGTAAAAGGTACTGGGCCGCCAAATCCGCCCGAAACCGCGCGATAATCCCGCTTGACATCCGGATCCGGGAACAGATCAAGCGGAGCCTCGGAATTTTTTTCAAAAAAAGTAGCCGGATTAGCGAATCTTCCGGGGTTGGAGGTCTGGATGCGCAGATTCCCTTCAAACTTTTCGCCCCCGTCCCGGGTAATCATATTGATCATACTGGACATGGCGCCGCCGTATTCCGCATCGAACACACCGGTTTTAATATCCACCTGTTCCAGGGCAAAGTCGTTTAACTGTGTCCAGCTGTATTTATGTCCGTAAAAAGGATTGACAATATACATACCGTCAATGGTATAACCGATTTCGCCGGAGCGCCCGCCACGCACATGAATTTCCTCAATACCGCGGTCTTCAAATCCGGCGATTTGCTGCACACTGCTCTCTATCTGAACTACACCGGCCTGGGCAGCCACCAGATCAGAAAAATCCTTTACCGGCATAGCCTGTAATTCTTCTTTATCTATCGTGATCTTTTTTGAAGTCTCATCTTTTTGTACTTTAAAAGATTCAGCCGTTACTTCAATCACTTCCCCCTCGGTAATCGTCTCGCGTAAACGAAAGTCCAGCTTGGTCGTCTGGTCTAAGATGATGCGGACACCGCTATGCTTAATGGTCTCATATCCCACATAAGTAACGATTACCGTATATTCCCCCACCGGCACATTGATAATGTAATAATCACCGTCCGCGTCTGTGGAGGCACCCAAATACGTACCTTCGATAATCACATTTGCCCCTACTAAAGGCTCTCCGGTTTTAGCGTCCAGCACTTTTCCGGCTAATTTGCCTGTTGTACCGGCATAAGTCAGGGAAACACTAAATA
>CAZJNP010000081.1:0-9408 GCA_964547355.1 uncultured Calditrichaceae bacterium | reverse complement strand
GTTATGAAACTCCTCCTTTATCTATTGCTCCCGGTAATCCTTGTTGCCCAGCCTGTTAACTTTCCTGATACGCTCCAGATGCACAACAATAAAATCTATCCTTGTTATGTGTTGGACATGAATGACTCCTGGATTAAGTTTCGCTTCGCCCCGCGCAACCAAATGAAGATCGGTCCTGTTGCCATCAAGCAGTTAAAATTGAAGGGGTTAGGCCTTGTATATCAGGCACCGCATGGCTTCTTTATGGATCGGGATAGTCTCAAAAGTTTTGTACGAAAGCGGGCGGGAATCACAACAAAAAGTGAAAAACGAAGGTTTATAAGCGGTGTTTTCAAAAAGGTGTTTGGGAATGGCAAACCGGAAAAAAGATGCAGTTTTGGAGTCATGTTGTACCCGGCCCAGCCGGAAAAGCGGTACGATATTCAGTATTCTCCTTTTTATACCGGCCCACAAATAAACGTACCAATCGAAATTTTAACACCCACTCAAATTGAATCCCAGATGGAAGCTCACTTAGCTTTCCGCCTCATTCCAAGATTATATTTGACCACAAATGTATTGTATTCCCTTTATGATTTTACCGGCGATAAGGAGTATCATTATCTGAATATCGGGAATGATACCGATTATACGGAGAATCAAATTCATCGTGTTTTACTCAGTTATTATGATATTTACATTGGACTAAAATACTATGTGTTGCCTGCGGATAGGAAAGTTCGCCTCTTTTTTCAAACATCCATCGGTAAACAATATACCAGCGCCGAAGGTGAAATCGCAATGTATCTTGATAATGAAAAAGAAGAGGTTTTTCAAGACAATGCAATAGAATTTTTGAAAAACCTGAACTCTCCTTCTCATTTTTCATATGGATTTGGAGCGGAATATGCTTTTAATCCGTCACTGGCATTAGTTGCGCAAGTTGTATTCAAACATTCCCGAATTAAGGCCCGATACGATTTTCGTTATAATTATACCGATATGGATAAGACCGAAAGCGGATATCAACAGTTTAACCTTAATGATGTTTCCACAAAAATTGGCATCGGATTGAATCTGTATTTTTAAAATGAAATGTAGTTTTAAAGGCAAAAATATCAACGGATTGTTGCCATGTTTAGGAAAAACAGAGGTATATACAATGCGAAAGAGTTTTTTCCTTTGTTTCATAATGTTCATGGTGTTGGGATATTTGAATGCACCGGGTCAGACGTATAAAACGTATTTCTCGTCCCAGCAACATCTTACCGGCTTAAACAATCCGGATGCGATGGCTCAGCCGTTTGGGGAGACATTGGATGATCTACCAATTGTAAAAAGCGATTTCAGGATAAATACACTCAGCGGAGATTACGGTTCTGAACAATGGTATGCTTCGGTGGCGATGGATAGCAGTGGTTATCATGCGGTTGCCTGGTTGGACAACCGGCAGGGGTTAAGAAAAATATACGTACAATTTTATGATGCCCAGAATCGCCCAATTGGTAAAAACATGTTGATCCGTGATCAAATGGTGCATGAGCATACTGCACCGCAAATATCCGCAAACGCCAAAGGTGATTACGTTCTGGTTTGGCGGGGGAGTTATGATGAAAGAAAACTTTATGCTCAGAGATTTAATAAAACGGGGCAAAAAATAGGTGATATTATCGTGGTGGAAGATAATATCAGTTACGCCAATTTCGAAATTTCGGTGGCAGTCAATAACGATGGATCATTTCTGGTAGCCTGGATGGAAGAATTTTCATCCTTGGTGGCGAACTTGTTTGATAAGTCAGGAAAAGCTATAAAAACCCATTTAAACTTCAAAGGACGATTGAATGCTTCTGTTTATGCGTACAACCGTTTTGTAACCGTTGACAAATACGGAAACTACTGGGTTGCGTGGACCGGGAAAAGTGGGTCGAAAAAGGAAATTTATGTCCAAAGACTTGATGCACAGGGAAACTATCTTGGCTCATATATTACCGTTAATGAAGAGGGTGATCGCGTGGCGAGTTTCGGAACGATAAACAGAGGCGATGGCGCACATATTCTGGTTCTTTGGAATAAAGATATTAGCGGATATGGCAAAGATATGGTCAAGGGCCGGGTGCTGGACAACAACGGAAATTTTGTTACCGATCCCTTTGAAGTGGATACCGGCTGGGTGGCGGTGGCAACCTGGTTAAAAACCGGTCACCGGTTTGCCGTAATTTATGAAAGCGATTTTACTCGGTTAAAGTACAGGTTTGTAGGAACCGACGGAATTATGGAAAGTGATCCGGATTCGCTACCGATTACCGAAGATAAATATTATTATACCTATTGGATGGATGCCACGAATGAGTCGCAAGGAATTTTTTACCTTGCAAAAATGCAATATCGGCGTAACGACACCGAGGTATTCCTCCAAAGGTACAATTCGGATTTTCAGCCTCAAGAGGAATTAATACGGGTCAATGATGATCGATTTGCCTCCTGGCAATATAATCCCTCAATTATCTGTAATCAGTCGGGATACTCTGTCGTTTTCTGGACGGATCATCGCAATGGTCGGGTGGATTTGTATGCACGAGTATTTGATCCTTCCTTTCAACCGGTTGGTCCGGATGTTAAAATAAACGATGGAGAACCCGATCACTGGTTTTTAGAGGGTAAAAGTGTGTGTACATTATCGGATGGTACCTTTGTCTTTGCCTTTTCCGGCGGGGATATCATGGACAGATCCAGTATCTATTTACAAAAGATAGGACAGAACGGACAAAAAATAGGCCCGAATGTGTTAGTGTCCAAAATGTACAGCTCTTACAATGTAAAAGTACATAGCGGTTTAAATGACCATGTCCTGATTACATGGTTTAACCGGCGGCAGATTTATTCAATCTTTTTACAGGAGTATGATAAGGACTTACAACCGCTTGATTCAGTCAGATATGTACTGGGATATCACAAGGGGATAGAACGCAGACCGTACACCATAGGCATCGATGATCAATTGAGGGTTTTTGCCATCTGGGAAGAAAAAAAAGATGGTTATCCTTACAATGAAGATCGTCCTGTTTATGGTATGTTTTTTGATAAAAAAGGGCAAACGCTTCAAAAGAAAACAAAGCTGGCAGAAATACCGGCCCATAAGACCTGTCGCGGTTTAAGCGTATATATGCGCGATCCGGAATCATATGCGTTTTCATGGGTTGTGGATAAAATGTATCTTAAGCGTTATTATCCCGATCTGCCCGATCCTGAAATGTTAGATGGGCTGGAAGTTCCAAAGGGAAAGTACACAATAGGTCCGGTTAAGATTCTTAAGTTTCAAAATAAAAAAATTCTTGCTTCCTGGGCGTATAACGAAAATATCATTGCTTATTTTTATAACGACAACAAACAAACAGAGTCTGCTTACTCACTATATCAGCCAGGAGATTTATCAGGCGACCTCGTCAGGTTGACCGGATATTATACGGCTAATTTCGCTATTTTTAAAGACAAAATATTTCTGGTTTACGGCAGCATGCGGACCATGGAAAGCAGTTTTGATATCTGGGGGCGCGTATTACAGACAAAAGATATTAACCTGGAACCTGAACGTTATTATCAACCGGTAACCGACGATGTCTTTTATGGAATTTTTCCGAACCCGTTTAATACCAAAACAAAAATCACCTTTAAACTGTTAAGCTATCACCGGGTTAAAATAACGATCTATAATGTCTTAGGTCAAAAGATCAAAGAAGTGCTGAATAAAAATCTGGAGAAAGGATTTTATGAAATAGAATTTGATGCTACTGATCTCTCGTCCGGTGTTTATTTTTGCCGCCTCGAAGCATTCCGAACGTTTGTCCGAAAAATGGTCGTGTTAAAATAAAACCCGGTTAGTAAAATACCCGTCCGCTGCCGGCGGGATGCTTGGTCAATTTAATATCCTGCAATGCGCTGGCTTTGATGTTGATCTGAAAATCGTAGTAACCGATGGCTGGTTGCCAGCCAAAGGACATTTCCCAGCAGTGCAGATCGCGGTAAATATTGAAACGCTGCGTGGTAATCCGCTTTTCGATCAGATCGATATGGGCGTTCCAACTGATTTTCCAGTTTTTGGTGAGCTGAAAATTGGCCCGGGCGGATAAATCCAGCTGGTTCGGATCGCTACGGAAACGATTGTACGAATAGCTCAAGTTGAAGGAAGTGGACCAGGGCATGGAAATGCGCTTGGTCTCGTTTTTGTAATCGCGGAACGGAGAGCGGTACGATTGGTTCTTTAAGATACCCTCCGCCATCACGGTGTCTGTAGGAACGGTTTTGGTCTCGGTTTTCTTTTTCTTTTTTCGGAAGGTGCGGTCGTTCAGAGAAAACCCAATGGAAGTGCTAAGCGAAATCAGCTTGGGCAGAGATGAAAATCGATCCACCTGCTTGTATTGACCGTCTTTTTGTGCATATTGATACAGGGAGTGTACCATGCGAAAGCTAATATTCTTGCCTAATATCTTTGTTCGCACGTTGGAAGAGAGATTGCTCCATTTTAGACTGTCTTTCAGAAAATTGTAAGAAGTAGATGTGGTGACCGTCAATAAACTGATTTTCTTTTCCTTGCCGTTTTCATCCACCAGTTTACCTTCGAACACGTTACTCAAACTCAGGTTCATGGTACGCGATTCACTGCTGCCGGTACCGCCGAAGGGATTGTTTTTAAATTTGTCGATTTTATGCACCACCCCGTTGGTGTCCACAATTTCGGTAAAATAGTCAAAGGCAGGCGTGGAAAAATCCGGGCGGTAGGTAAAACTGACCGCAGGGTCCACTTTATGGCGAATATACTTCAGTTTACCGATTTTCGGTTCAAACAAACCGTACAGGGTCGTTTTGGCCCGCAGGCTGGTGCTAAAGGTATGACGGGCGGCGAATTGTTTCTTTTTATACTCTTCGATCCGGTTGGAGTCGGGATCGAACCGGGCGGCATTGATTTCGTCCACCCACACTTCCTGAAAATTCATGGATGGGTTTAAGGTAATGTATTTCAGTACCTTTTGCGGTGCGCTAAAGCTTAAATTATGTTGCACCCCTTTGGATTCCGAGCGCGTAAAGGTGCTGTCGTCCAACGGGATTTTATCGCCCCGGTAAAGCAGGCGGCTGCTGGAAGAAAAATAAATGTTCTGATACCATCTGGCACGGGCGCCGGCTTTTTTCCCGGTGATCATTTCGTACAGATTACTTGACGAGCGGTTAAAAGACAGGCTGGGCAGGGTGTAGCTAATGCGTCCGGTTTGCAGGTTCTGGTTATGACTGACGCTTAAACTGAGACTATTTTTCGTACCCGGCCAGCGTTTGCTGAGGGACAGGTTAGAAGTAATGTTCTGATTAAGCCGATCTTCCATATTAGGAGAAAGCTGGCGTGCGAAATCGCGGTCGCTCTGGAAACTGCCCTGTCCGGAAATAGTCATAGTAGGGTCGATGATTTGCCGGTGGCCGAAGGTAAATCGCCAGCGATCGGTTTTACGGCCGGAGCTGGGATCACGCGGGTAGTATTCGGCGGAAAACGACCCGTTCAGTTTGTAGCGCACGGTGTATCGCGCCCGCATACGGTAAGCAAAGCCCAGCCTATCATAAAAGTCGGTAAGAAAAGCGGCGTCAAAATAATCGTTCGGCGCCCAGTAGTAACCCATCCCGCGCAGGAAACGCCCGCCCACGGTGCTTTCGCCGTATTTGGGAATGACAATGCCGGAATGGCGGCGACCCTTGTTGGGGAAAATTCCAAAGGGCAGCCACATCAGTGGAACATCGGCAATGTAAAAGACAATTGGCTTGGCGATCACCTTATCGTTCACCTTCATGCGGATGCGCTGACTCTGAAAGTAGTAATGGGGATGATCGATGTATTCGCAGGATGTGAAAATGCCGTCTTTTACCAGCAGGGTGCTGTCGGCGATGCGGTGAATTTTAGTGCCGCGGTAATAGCCGGGTTCCATTTTGGTTTTGCCCATAAAAATCCGGCCGCGCTGGGTTTCGAAATTGTAAACCAGAGAATCGCCGTACAGCGGTTCCTGCCCCTTCTGGGTAAACACCGGAGTACCGCGCATGAGCGGCATACCATGTTCGTCAACCGAATCCGCAATCCCTTTGGCGAATAGCGTTTTGTCCTGCTGGTTGATCAGAATGTAAGCGGCGGTCAGTGTCATGTCCAAGTATTCCAGCCGGGCGTTTTCCTGCAGGCGGATGCGGTTGCCCTGGTCGCTTAACACGATCAGATCGGCCTGATATTTGATCGGCCCTTCCAATTCGCCTTTGCGGCTTTGGGCTTTTGAAACGCTGTCCGGCATGGCGCTCCGGGTAGTATCCTGAGCGGCGATACCCATAGGCAGCAGCAGGAGAAAGAGAATGTAGACGTGAAATGTTCTCATGTCGTCACGGTTAGACTACTTTAAAGGTTTTACTTATCGCTGCTTTTGTTTCTACGGCGTCTTTTCTTTTTTGTTTTGTTTTTTTCTCGCGCTTTCTGCTGGTTTTGCAGAAAAAGTACGCTGCGCCCCGGTTCGTCGCTTAAATTTTCGATTAAAGTGAATTCCACTTTACGATGTTCCAGGTCCACCGATTCCACCCGGACCACTACTTCGTCGCCCAGACGGATGGTGCGTTCCCAATCCCGGCCGATCATGGAGTAGGTTTTTTCGTCGTAAATGTAAAAATCGTCGGTAAGGCTGGTTACGGGAATCATGCCTTCGATGAAGGTTTCTTTCAATTCCACAAAGATGCCGAAGGCCATCACTCCGGATACCAGTCCCTCAAAGGTCTCGCCGATATAATTGCTAATGTACTGGGTTTGCTTCAGTTTAATCGATTCCCGTTCCGCTTCAATGGCTAAACGCTCCCGGTCGGTGGCCTGTTTGGCGATGGCTTGCAGTTGTTTGCGCAGGCCTTTGGTGTCCTGCGTGGATTCGGCGTATCGGCGCAGTAAACGGTGCACCGTCAAATCCGGATATCGCCGGATGGGCGAAGTAAAGTGCGTGTAATCCTTAAATCCCAGGCCAAAGTGGCCGATGTTTTTCTCTGAATAAACCGCCTTCATCATGGAGCGCAACGCCACTTCCTCGATGATAATCTCTTCTTTCGTTCCTTTGATCGATCGTAGCAAGGTTTGCAGGTACTTGGAAGTAATGCGTTTGACCGGCTTAAAAGGAATATTCATAGCGGACAGGAATTCGAAAAAGCGGCTCATTTTCTTTTCGTCCGGTTTTTCATGCACGCGGTAAATAAAGGGTAGTAGTTTATTTTGGGACGGACTGATTTTTCGGATATGGAGGGCTACGGTTTTATTGGCTAAAAGCATAAACTCTTCTACCAACCGATGGCTGTTTAGCCGCGGCTTGGGAAGCACATCGATTGGTTTGCCGTTCTCGTCCAGAATAAAACGCACTTCAGGCGTTTCAAAATCGATTCCGCCGTCTTCAAAACGCTTTTGCATCAGCTTTTCCCGAATGCGGTCCATGTCTTTGAGGATCGGCGCGAAAGGATCGTCGGTTTTGCCGTCCAGAATATCTTGCACCTCTTCGTAGGTATATCGGCGTTTGCTGTGGATAATGCTGGGTGTAATTTTATAATCCACCACCTGCGCCTGGGCGTTTAATTCCATCAGGCAGGAAAAAGTCAGCCGGTCGGTTTCCGGCTTCAGGCTGCACAATTCATTGGACAGGTGTTCCGGTAGCATGGGAATCACCCGGTCTACCAGATATACGCTGGTTCCCCGGGTAAAGGCTTCTTTTTCGATTAAGGATCCGGGCGCAACGTAATGGCTGACGTCGGCGATGTGTACGCCCAATTCCCAGTTGTCGTTTTCCAGCTTGCGCAGGGAAACCGCATCATCGAAATCCTTAGCGTCTTCGGGATCGATAGTGAAGCAAATCAGATCGCGCAGATCGACCCGGCCTTTCAGGTCCGCTGGTGAAAACGCGCCGCTGATCTTGTTGGCTTCCTTTTCCACCGCCGGCGGAAATTTAATCGGCAGGTTGAACGAATAGGCCACGGAAGCCACATCCACGCCCGGAGATTGCGGATCGCCCAGCACCTCCCGAATCACCCCTTCCGGATTGTGCTGATCCCGTTCCCAGCGCATAAATTCCACCACCACTTTCTGACCGTCTTTAGCGCCTAAATTTTTATCCTCTGGTACGATAATATCCCTGTAAATTTTGGGATCGTCCGGGGTGATGTAGCTGTAGTACGGGGTTTTATGATAGGTTCCCACAATATACTTTCGGAAACGTTTAACTACCCGCCGTACAAAGCCTTCCAGCCGCCGGCCTCTTCGGGAAGCGTACAGCTTTACTTCCACAATATCCCGGTCAAAAGCTGTGTTCAAATTGGGCTGGGCAATAAAGATGTCCATGTCCTGATCTTCTACTATCACAAAACCAAAACCGGAACGGGTGGTGCGCAATTCTCCGGTCATGGTCTGGGCCTTGGGCGCGTATGCATAGCGTCCGCCTTTGACCTTAGCCACCTTTCCCTCTTTAACCAGTTGTTCCAGCGTATTAACGAAAATGTGATATTCCTTTTTATTAATATGAAGCGCATGGCTGATTTCTTTACGAGCAACCGGCGTTCCCGGCGCTTCCTTCAGCAGCTTTAAGATGGATTGTTCCATTCGTTTTGAAATCTTCTTTGTCATTATTTGTTTACCTTTACTATTAAAACTCTCGGAATTTGATTTAAGTCGTTCATTACCTGTACCGAATGGGGTCGGTAGGCTTGCGCCATGGTAACGATCTTTTGTGGTTGGGTACCGCTCATTTCCATAACCAGATATTGGCATACGGGGGGCTGATCCGAAAACGCCATTTGCAGCAGACGCTCGTAAAAACGCAGTCCGCTGCCTTCGTCGGTCAGGGCTTCTCTGGGTTCAAACTGAACGACTTCCGACTGCAAGGCCGGGAGTTCGTCCTTCCCGATGTAAGGAGGGTTTGATACCAGAATGGTCACTTCCCGCGGCAGAGATTCCGGCCACGGCTCGAAAATATCATGGCGATAAAACGATATTCTTTCGGAGACTTCGTTACGAGCGGCGTTTTGATCGGCCAGGTCCAGCGCGCCGGCGGAGACGTCGGTGGCGTAGAATCGCGCTTCCGGCCACATGCGGGCAAGGCTGACGGCGATACAACCGCTGCCGGTGCCGATATCCGCGATGATGGGTTCCCGCTCTCTAATTTCTTCTTTTAGCTCCAGCACGCTCTGCACCAGAATTTCGGTTTCCGGTCGCGGAATCAGTACCTGTGGCGAAACATGGAAGGGCAGTCCCATGAATTCCGTTTCACCCAGAATGTACTGTAACGGTTCGTGTCCGGCGCGCCGCCGCACCAATTCCCGATAACGGGTGACCTCTTGTTCGCTTAATGGGCGATCGAAGGAAACGTACAGGTCAACCCGGCACAAGCCCAGTGC
>CAZJNP010000080.1:0-9477 GCA_964547355.1 uncultured Calditrichaceae bacterium | reverse complement strand
CAACTGGGAACCATTATTTCCCGTTCCGGTATGGGGTTGCATATGATGTGGGCGCCCATGATCATGAAGATGGCCGCCATGGAACCGGATGAATTTGACGGCACCATGAACGGCACCCCAAATGGGTTCAAGGAAGATGACGAATTGATGAAGAACATCATGCATTTTTCCATGCTGACCAACTAGGCGCCACCTGGTAATCCATGGCCCCAGTTTGCCGATTTCATGAGTGGCGATCCGCGCCTGCCTCAAGACATCGATCCGGTAAATTTTGCCTGGTCTGATTTTTCCACCTTACGTTGGGATCGCAGTAAAATGGATAAAATCCTTAACCCGGCTGCTATGGGGCAAAGCCTGATGAAACAATACCTCTGGGCTCAGGACATGTTGGGCGGTTTTCATAACGGAAACGACGAAGGGATTGACCCTGATGGATCCGTTTCTCCGGATTTCCCCAACAATCCGCATTTCGATCCCACCAACAACGTATTTTACGGCGGTGACGGACTAGACGGATTCATCGGTATGGTGCTTACAGCAGAGGCCATAAACAAAACTTTATTCCTGACTAATAAACTGGCCTTCGATGGTTCTTCGCTGAGTGCCGTGAATTTAATGGATTACGATCCCTTGAACGGCATTCAATATTTCCCACATAAAATCCGGGTAACAGAAAAGAAAGTGCATCCCATGCTGCCGCCTAAAACCGCAGCTCTTGAAGTGATCGATCCGTATAGCGATCTTTTTGATCAGGCATCTTATCTATGGGGTGCGTTGAATTTTGCCAATATGATGAATCCGCAGGATCACAGCTCACCTGCACATTACGCCTACCATGAAGTTTTTGACGGCGATCCCTTCCCTGCGGCCATGTCACAGACCGGGATGCCCGGGCCCTATGATCTGATGAAAGGCACAAGCAAAGTCATCTTTCTGAACTTGCTTGCCATGCATTTTGAACCAAAACACGGCGCTTTTGTGGATCGTGCCGAATTAAGCGGCGGCACTGTGGTACGTGGTAACGTTATCCGCACTGTCAGCTCCGCCTATCTGATTGTGGCTCTGGAGAAATTTACCCAGGAATTCGCAGGTACGTCATTGCAGTCCAGAGCGTTGAAAGCGCTAACGCAGCAGGCAAATTTTCTGCTTAGCCACTTGCAGGCCGATAGCGGAGCTTTTTACGAATCCTTTACGCTTCAGGGCAAAGGTGGACGCGGCATGGCAAAAGGTCAAAGCGTCACAGGACAGGCGGCGGCTGTGCGCGCACTGTATGCAGCTTACCAGGCCAGCGGGAAAAAACGCTTGCTTATGGCGGCCAATGCCGGTTATGACTATCTGATTAGTACCTACTATGAGAAAAACGATCATGCCTTCCGGACAGCACTGCAAGCCAATGAAGCGCATTATACGCCATTTAATGTTGCCCTGATTGCTGGTGCCCTTCGCGAGGCCGCTCTGGTGGGAGGGCATGAAGAGGCTGCGACGATTTATACGCGCTTCTTTAAGAAAATTGCTAATCAAATGCAGCTTTCCGAGGGCCCGGCTTCAGGTGAACGCGGCGGTGATTCTGACGGTGATGGTATTCCCTTTATCCCTGAACAACCGGATCGCCTTCCGCCGGTTTTTGCCAGTGATGCCGTTTACACATTTACTGGTTCTTCAGTTCTTGGGAACGATAACAAGCGCGGCCACTCTCGTCCCTTCTCCCGATTGCGCAGCTTCCCGAATCCTTTTAATCCGGCGACCACCATATCCTTTTTCCTGAGCTCGCGGCAGCAGGTTTCGTTGAGCATCTTTGATGTGACTGGACGCCGGATTGCCCTGCTTGCCAACCGCGTATTGGCTCCGGGTGAGCATCATATCCGCTTTAACGCAGACCAACTGGCCAGTGGAATCTATTTTTATCAGCTTAAGGCCGGCGGATTTACCGTGCATCAAAAAATCATCTTAGCCCGTTAAAACCCCAACAACAGGCCAAACGCCGGTGTATTTTTGCGCCGGCGTTTTTTTTTGCCGATTCCTAAATTCTCCAGGAAAATAACTGTTTGTATGCTTATAATGTTCAGCGTAACAGCTGCGGTTGATTGACTGGAAAGAAAAGCGTAAATTCCTTTAACCAACAGTAGATGATATTCGTTTTTGACCATAGCAAAAGGGGCACGCCATGAAAGTCAGCACCGTTCAGCAAATGCGTGATCTGGATCGCCAGGCAATCGAACAATACGGAATTACCCAGGAAATTTTAATGGAGAACGCCGGTCAGGCTTCTTTTTTTACCATCATTCAGCATATGGACATAGGGGGCAAACGGTTTGTTTTCTTTTGCGGTGTGGGCAACAACGGCGGAGATGGATTAGTGGTTGCCAGAAAAATTCATTCCAACGGCGGCAATGTCCATATTTTCATTTTAGGAGATCCTGCTAAATTTAAAGGATCGGCCGCCTTAAATTACAAAATTGCCAATAAACTGGGCTTGCCCATGGAAGTGTTAAAAACCGTACGTCCGGCAGTTAAAGCTGTTTCCGAAGGGGACGCGATCATTGACGCGATCTTCGGCACCGGTCTGACCCGCCAGGTACAGGGAGTCCATAAAAAAGTAATCGACCTGATCAACGAAAGCGGCAAACCGGTCATCAGTATCGACATCCCCTCCGGCATCAACGGAGATAACGGCCAGGTGATGGGCACAGCGGTGCGCGCGGATTACACCATCACCTTCGGACTGCCCAAATTAGGTAATCTCCTGTATCCTGGATTTGAATACGGGGGCAAACTGGCGGTAACCCATATCTCCTTTCCGCCCGCTCTTTACGAGGACGAAACCATTCAAAGCGCACTGAGCCTGCCAGCGGAACTGCCAAAACGTTCTCCGGCCGCCCACAAAGGTGACGTGGGCAAAGGGTTGTTCATCGCCGGAGCGGCTAATTATTTTGGGGCGCCCTATTTTTCCGCTTTATCCTTTTTAAAGGCCGGGGGCGGTTTGTCCTTTTTAGCCGCACCGGACCAGGTGACGGCCCAGGTGGGCAGTCGTGGACCGGAAATCATCATGCTGCCGCAAAAAGCAACCCCTACCGGAAGTATTTCCCTGAAAAACAGAGACGCTTTACTGGAATTTAGCGAAAGTGCGGATTTTGTGGTGCTGGGTCCCGGTCTGTCTTTAGCACAGGAAACACAGACACTGGTGCGTCAGTTGGCTGTAGAGATTCGCCGCCCGCTGTTAATTGACGGCGACGGACTGACCGCTGTGGCTCATGACGTTTCTTTGCTGCCAAACCGGCAGGCGCCGACCATCCTCACCCCGCATCTGGGCGAAATGTCCCGACTGACCGGCATTTCAATCTCAGAAATCAGGGAAAACCCGGTGCAGATAGTGCGTACCACCGCAAATAAACTGGACAGCATCATCATTCTCAAAGGAGCGCATTCGCTGATCGGATACCCCGACGGCCGGGTTTTCATTAATCTTAGCGGAAATGCCGGTATGGCCACCGCAGGCAGCGGTGACGTTTTAACCGGCACCATTGCTGCTATGTTTGGCCTTGGATTGCCTGTGGAAGAAGCCGTTAAAACGGGTGTGTTTCTCCATGGATTGTCCGGTGATCTGGCCTCGGAAAATATCGGACCGGACGGCGTGACGGCCCAGGATATCCTGAATCATCTTCCAGAAGCCATACGAAAATACAGGACTTCGCATGATCTTCTTCTGAAAGACCATTATGGCAAAGTATTTTTAATTTAAATTTTGCCAAACAAGCAAATCGGCATGCGGCAATCTTTATCTGATCATATACCTAAGCAATGCCCGCGAGGATTGCTTTCGGGTGTTTTGGCAGGAAGACCGATCTGTAAATATAGATTGGCACTTTTTTAGCGGCTTAAAACAGTGCTGATTTCTTAGATCATTCAATGCTGCGGTGCTGTTTTTGCTTATCCGTTAATAATACAAAAAATCTGTTATGGTGTGGATTGAATTTGTATATTTTGAGTTGGTAAAACAGATAGTTAAAAACAAAGTGTTTGGCAACCGGAACCGTTAGGCGTTTTATTATGTATATTTTACCGCAGCTAACGCCAGTTGTTTTTTTCAAAGACCCTTTAATATTGGGGCGCATTTTCCGTTAGATGAATGAATCGAAGGAGGATGTGATGGCTGGAGACACAAAAAGAATTATTGAGGAGTTATTAGACCTGGCCGGTATCAAGATAAACGGCCCCAACCCGTACGACCCCCAGATCCACGACGAACGCTTTTACAACCGTGTGCTTTCACAAACCGCGCTTGGCCTGGGTGAATCCTACATGGACGGCTGGTGGGATTGCGAAGCGCTGGACGAATTTTTTACCAGAGCTTTGCGCGCACGGCTGGATGATAGTGTTAAAGGAAATATAAAAATTTGGTGGCATGCCTTGCGTTCCCGCCTATTCAACCTGCAAGCCGTCCACCGTGCCCATCAAGTAGGTAAAAAGCACTACGATGTGGGTAACGACCTTTACCAGCGCATGCTGGACAAACGCTTGAATTATACCTGCGGTTACTGGAAAAACGCAAAAACGCTGGACGAAGCTCAGGAGGCCAAGCTGGAACTGGTTTGTAAAAAGATTGGCTTACAGCCGGGTATGACCGTACTGGAACTGGGCTGTGGCTGGGGCGCCTTTGCAAAATATGCGGCCGAAAAATACGGCGCCGAAGTTACCGGTGTAACCGTCTCAGAAGAACAGGTAAAACTGGGCCGGGAATTGTGCAAAGGATTACCCGTAAAACTGGAGTTAGCCGACTACCGTTCCGTTTCCGGTAAATACGATCGTGTCATCTCCATCGGTATTATGGAACACGTGGGCTATAAGAATTACCGCACCTACATGGAAGTGGTGGATCGCACACTCAAAGAAAACGGTATCGCTTTCATTCACACCATCGGCAGCAACATAAGCGTAACTACTGCCAACGCCTGGACGACAAAGTATATTTTCCCCAACGGTATGCTGCCTTCTATTGCCCAGTTAGGACGCGCAATGGAAGGGCTTTTTGTAATGGAAGACTGGCACAATTTCGGCCCGGATTATGATAAAACGCTCATGGCCTGGTACGCGAATTTCGAAGCGGCCTGGCCGGAGCTGAAAGATAAATACGGCGAACGCTTTTACCGCATGTGGCGGTATTACCTGCTCAGTTCCGCCGGCGGTTTCCGCGCCCGGCAAACGCAACTGTGGCAAATCGTTATGACGCGCCTGGGGCAAGAACAACCGGATTGCAGAATTAGTTAATTGGTTATTCCTTATTTGTTGTTGTACATATAAACGAAAACAGAAATTAGAAAATAGTAATTCGTAATTACCCATTCGTAATTCGTAATTTTTTTTAGTCGTCCGGTGCTGTTACAGCTTATAATTAAAAAAAGGGACCATTTATGAAAAAAGTCCTCTTGTTCTGTCTTTTTACCACCGCCTTGCTTTTCGCCCAGTCTCCCGATTTTGATCATTTGCTTAGTAGCATTGAGCAGAGCAATTTCACCAGTATAATGGGCCTTAATTTGAAGGAATACCGGTTTAATAAAGAAAAAATTACCACCGTGTTAAACGCTCCTCAATTCTACTGCAGATTGATGTCTAAACATGGGATGGTCATATTTAAAAATATTGAAATCAGCGATTCCCTCCTCTTAAATCGCAGCAATTGCCGGATGCAGAAGCTCATCTTTTTTAACTGCCTTTTCAATAAAAACGTAACGTTAGAAAATACGGATATTTCTACCCATATTGCGTTTATCGGAAGCCGGTTCAAAGATGATATTCATTTAAAACGCATTTCCTGTGAAAACTTGACTTTCCTTACAAATACCTTCGATATGGCTTTTCATTTCACCGAAGCGTTTGGAGAAGATCAGATTGCTCAAATGTTGATTATACTCAATTCGATCAAAACATTGAGCCTCGAATCGTTTAACACTCATGGCAATACGATCCTGACAGGGCGTCTAATCTTTAACAACATCAGCTTGTTTAGCAATAGAATAGACAATGTCCGTTTTTCAGGGATATCATGCAAAAAGCTTATGCTTTTTTCCGGTAACATTTTACATCGCGTTGAATTTAATGATATTAAACTTGACTATTTACTTGCCTTAAAACTTAATGTGATCGATAGTTGTCAGATTATAAACTGCTTGGACAAAGAAAAAGGGCTTATAACAGTAGGCAACAATTCCATAAAACACATCTCGATAAGAAACAATACGCTACGCTACACATCTATTACAAAAAATCTTTTGCACAATGCCGATTTTAAGAATTTAAAAATTTTTCTTTCCTTCCAGTTTATGAATAATCTCTTTCGGAACGACGGAGAGATTAATTTTAACAATTCAGACTTTGCCAGTTTTTCATTTTCTACAGACAACGACTCTATTCTGATAGCAGTAGCCGATACTTTACCAGAGAAAAAAAATAATGCAAAACTGAAATTATTCGGTACAATCCCCGAATTTCCCATTAAAGATGCGACCGGCAAGCTACGCTATGTTAGCCTGAATCAAAAGTGGGTTTCTCCTGCTCAGGGTGAAAATCGATTCGCTTTCAATTTAAAAAATATGATTATCGATGAAAAAAATTGGCACATTCATTTCGACCACATTCGTAAAACGGGCAATTATTATCGAATTAATCCCAGGGATTCTGTACTGTCTTCGCGCCATGAAGTTTATACGGCCATCTACAACGCCTACCGCCGACAGGGCAAGTGGAAGCAGGCCGACGACTGTTATTACGAATGGAAACAATTCGAGCGAAAAAATTACTGGGCGTTATCCGATGAGTCCTTTTTGTACAAACTGCCTAAAGTTTTGTTTCATTATTTGAACTGGATTTCCTGTGGTTACGGCATTAAACCTCTTCGGGTCTTCCCTTTTGCCGTACTGGTTGTGTTTGTTTTCGCCCTGTTTTATTTCGTCACCCCGGAACCCATCTCTAATTTGGAGCATCATTTAATTTCGACCGATCAAATCAAAAAAGCTTTGAATAAACTAACGGGCGAGGAACTGAAAAACCGTTTTACCGATTATGATTTTAATTTTGAAAAACACAAGCAGGATTTAATTGACGAAATTGTTTCTTCCATGGACCGTGAAGAACTAAGCAAACGGCTGAGCATCGAAGCCAGTTCCCGCTTCAACCTGAATTATTTGTGGAATTGTTTTTATTTTTCGTTTTCCACCTTCACAACGGTTGGCCTGGGTGATTGGTATCCGTCGGGGAATTTAAACCGGGCCATCGTGATGCTCGAAGGCGCATTGGGCTGGTTAAGCCTGGGACTATTCATTACCACCTATGCCAATGTGCTGTTGAGATGATCCCGGTCTGAACAACGTCAACCGCCCAGATATATGAGATCCGAAAAAACCTGAAGGGGTTGCATTCTAGGAAAAAAAACCAATAAATTTATATCGTAAAAACGGCCAATGTCTGATTTTTTAAAGGAAGGAAAAGCCATGAAGATAAAATACCCGTTCATTTATCTGTTGCTGATTGGTGCCTTCCTGATGATCACTCAAGGATGCAGCGAAGAAGAACAAACCGAATTATTGATAAACGGAACTGTCACCAAAGCTGAAGATGGTAGTCCGTTACCTGGTGCGCTTGTGGAATTAAGAAAAAAAGGCTGGTATACCAGTGAATTGCTAACCAGCGACCTGACGGATTCCAAGGGGCAATATACAATTTCATATATTGAAGAAGGATATTGTCCGGAAAGTCTGCTTTTCCTAAGGGCCAGCAAATATGGTTATCAATACAGCGATTCAGGTTCAACAAGGCTGCGCTGTATCAATCGGCTTCAGACTATAAATTTTCAGCTTAAAAAGGCCAAGTGATCGTTGCGCCGCACGAAAAACGGCACGGGCTTAAAGGTGAAATTTGCTTTACCCTCTTAAAATGGAATAAAAAAAGGCCCCGAGAGGCCTTTTGATTTCGCATCACATTTCTGCTATTATTTTAATAATACGGCCTTTCTGGATTGAGTGAATCCATCGGCTTCCAGTTTGTACACATAAATCCCGCTGGGCAAGTGTTCGGCCTGCCAATGCACCAAATGTTCTCCCGGTGACTGGACTTCCGAAACGAGTGTTCGAATTTTACGGCCGCGTATGTCAAGCACGATTAATTTAATTCGGCTTTCTTTTTTTAGATAATAGCGAATGGTGGTCATCGGATTAAAGGGATTGGGATAGTTCTGTTCCAGAACAAAATCAATGGGGGTTAAGGCCGTTTTGGTTTCCACGGCGGAGGGTCCCTCCAGTTTGACCCAGAAAGAACGTAGTTCCGGACCCGGCATTTTGGTGGCATAGCCGCTAAGAATGGTACCGTCGGCAGAAACACCGGTCACCCAGTGAAAGGTCCATCCCAGGGTAACCACACCGTAACTTTCCAGATAATCTTCAAGATACTGAAAACCACCGTCCTCCGTCCATACAAAGGCCTTAGCAGTAACACCACTGCCTCCTTCTCCCCCGCCGATCACGCTACCGTCGTCGGAGATGTCCACCGCATATCCCCAGGTTTTTCCGGCGTCCGCCAACAGATTCTCCAGACCGCCTGCTTCACTCCAGCGAAAGGCGTAATCGTCTGTCTGACCGATGATGTACGTTCCATCCGCAGTGATATTAACCGCCTCACCGGTTTGTCCGGGATTAATGAAGTTCATCGCCGGAGTCCAGTACACTGCCTCGCGGGGACCGTTTTCCATTTCATCCCAGCCCACCACAATACTGCCGTCATCGCACACATTCAAAGCACGGCTGCCGCGATAGCGATGCCCTAAAAGCGTATAACCGGAATCCGCCCGCCACTTCCAGGCTTCAAAATCACCATTATCATACTTCTGCTTCCCAACAATATAGACACCGTCCCCCGAAACGCCCTCCGCTTCACTGTATTCATCTAGATCATAATCAAAATAGGGTACACCCGGCATCTGGCCAAGGGCCGTCCACACTCCGTTTTTCCAGTATCCGGCCACCTTAGATGTGTCGCCGTCCGGAGTAATGGCGCTGGGATCACGAAACGATCCGACAATCATGGTATCATTAGTCACATCGTTGGTTTCCACATCACCTTCCAAATAGACCTGCCCCGTTTCGTACGTCCAGTACCATCCGTCCTCGCCGACAACCACGGCACCATTGGGGGACATAGCCACGGCATTTCCTAATCCGATATCAACCAGCGTATTGACCGGTTGAGACTGCACAAGATTCGGATTCACAAAAAACAGCAGTAATCCAAAGGCTATGAATAATAAATTTTTCATTATCTTTTCCTTTCGGTTATGGCTTATGATCATAAACGGACACAAAATAAGTGATGGGGATATTCCTAACTTTTGCCCACCAAAATCTGCTATACGAGATTTAACAATTTTTAGATATTTTAAATAAATGGTTAAATATTTTTTTTAATATGTGGAATTTAATATCAGAATGCAAA
>CAZJNP010000079.1:0-9479 GCA_964547355.1 uncultured Calditrichaceae bacterium | reverse complement strand
AATTTAGCCAGTTAAAAAAACTAAAGTCAAGGAGAATTTTATTTTTTTTACTTTATTTTCTCATTCGTGTACGTCCCGTGAAATTTTACCGGAAGTTCAGTTGGGTTTTCAATCGTAGCGGTTTTTTAGGTTTTAAGGGAATATGGTATAGGGTTAAAAGGGTGAGGGAAATAAACCAGGCCTCTCACCGCGCTATACTCCCTTGAGTCCTGGAAATAAATGGGAATATTGAGTAGTTTTAGCACGTTTGATTCAAGATTAACCGATTAAAAAACGAAAAGGAGGCTTTATGATCGAAATCGGAACCCCGGCACCTGATTTTTCTTTACCGGACCAACACGGTCAAACGCATCGTTTGTCCGAATACCGCGGCAAGTGGGTCATTTTGTACTTTTATCCCAAAGCAATGACTCCCGGATGCACCACAGAGACATGTAATTTTCAGGAAGTGCTGCCAAAATTTCAAAATGATCAGGCTGTTGTGCTCGGAATAAGTAAAGATTCTGTTGAGCGACAGAAAAAATTTGCCGACAAATATCAGGTCAGCTTTCCGTTACTCAGTGACGAAAACAATACCGTTTGCGAATCTTTCGGCGTGTGGCAAAAAAAGAAACTTTACGGACGGGAATTTATGGGTATCGTGCGCATGACATTTATCATCGACCCGCAGGGTAAAATCGCAAAGGTTTATCCAAAGGTAAAAGTGAAAGAACATCATCTGGAAGTTTTGCACGATCTAGAAGAATTGCAGAATTAGCAGAATTTATTTGCTGATAGTTAAGCGTATAGGGGGTTTACTCGCTTAAAATAAAAAATGATCATACGCCGTAGGTGCATATGATCATTTTCAGATGATCGCTAATTTTTAGTAAAAACCCAATCTATACCGTTATTATTCACATTGGCCTGAGAATGGCAATTGGCACACATTCCTTCAAAGGCTTCGGAATTTGTTCCCCTGCCAAGAATTTGAGTTAGATCGGTACTGACCATAAACCATTCCCATCCATCGCCATCCGGATTAAAATCCGCTCCTCTTTTTACTCTTCATTGATCTGGTTATTCATTGATGGTTCAATTCGTTGATGGCTCAAATTGTTCAACCCAAAAATCAACCGACAATTTCATTGTTTCATTGATCTTATAAAACATAATCGAGGGAATATCGATATTGTAATCGGAATGTTTTCCTTCAAAATCACTTTTTATGCGGTAAAGATCGTCTTTGGCCTGCATTTTTCCGGATATACTTTTAATCGCTCCACTCCATGGATGAACATTTTACCTTGAATCAATACGCCAAATTCCCGTTTTGCACTGTTTTGCCATGACAGCTAATACAATAAGGAGTAAACACCTTCGCTTGCACTTCGCTAAACGTCCCTTTAAACGTTTCCTGCTCCGTGGCGCACGAATCGGTTATTTCTCCTGTACAGCCTGCAAAGAGCAAAGCAATAACAGGTAATAAAAAAATAGTTTTGTTCATAAAAATGGACGACCTTATAAATATATGAAGGTACTTTTAAACTTGAGAAATACTACACGTAAACCCGGATATACACTTCACAAGAAATTAAAATAAATATCACAAAATCATGATTTTTCAGTTTTGACTATTTTAAACCATGCCGGCATGGCTTAAAACAATCCCGAATAAAAAGACTGTGGCAACCGTAAAAAATAGCGAATATGAAGAAACAGCGAATTTCTTGAAAAAGTAATAGTAATTCGTTAAATTTTTAACTTTAAATGGCGTATTGGAGGAACGATGAATTTTAAAGTTGCAAGAAACGATTTCTACAAAATTTTGCAGAAGGTCATTAATGTTATCCCCAGCAAATCCACGGTAGATATTTTATACAACGTATTGATTATAGCAGAAGATCAACAGTTGAAAATTATTGCTACAGATCTGGAGATTACCCAGATTGCGTGGACTTCCTGTTCCGTTTCGCAGGAAGGCGGGGTGACTGTTCCCGGAAAGCTGCTGCTGGACATCATCAGAGAGATGCCGGAAATTGATCTCAACTTTACCGTGGACGATTATTTCAGAATCATCATTCAAACAGAACTGGGCGAATACAAAATTTCGGGACAGAGTAAAACCGAATTCCCGAGTGTGCCGTTAGTGGAATCCGAGCAGAATTTTGCTCTTCCCAATGAGGCGCTTAAGCGAATGATTGAAAAAACTATTTTTGCCTGTTCCACGGACACTTCCAGAGCTGCTCTCACTGGCGTGTTTTGCCAGGTCATGGAACAGGAATACCGCATGGTATCCACCGACGGTCACCGGCTTTCCCGGGTGATTAAAAAAGATTTCCAGAATCCCGGTTTTGTGACTCAAATGATCATTCCGACCAAAGCGCTCACATTTGTCGCCCGAAATATTCCGGAAGATGGAAAACAAAAAATCGTAATCAGCGAAAACCATATCCTGTTCGAATTACCGGGAACAAAAATTTACTCGCGTTTAATTAAAGACCCTTATCCCGATTACGAACGCGTGATTCCCGAAGGGCTGACCAAGGAGATGATTATCGAGCGGGATGCATTCATTTCGTCTCTGAAACGCGTCAGCCTATTTGCTAATCCCATGACTCATCAGGTACGGCTTTCGCTGGATTCGGATAAGGTCGGGATTCATGCCCAGGATGTGGACTTTGGCGGCGAAGCCAGCGAGGAAATCCCTTGCCAATTTAACGGCGAGCCAATGGAAATTGCATATAACGCCCAGTATTTACTGGATATTTTGCGTCACATAGACAGCGAAAAAATACGCTTTATGGTGGAAGATTCCGACGGGCCTGGCATCGTATTGCCGGAAACTCAGAAGGAAAACGAGGACTTACTTTTACTGATTATGCCGGTGCGTTTAGGTTAAAGAATGCGCTTAACCGATCTGAGTGTTACGAATTTTCGTAATTTAACAGATGTCAAGATACGCTTTCATGATCAGTTAAATATTATCATCGGAGAAAACGGTCAGGGCAAGACTTCGATTTTAGAGGCGATTTACTATCTGACAATAACCAAGAGTTTCAGGGTCAATTCCGAAAAATTCGCCTTACAGCATGACAAAGAATTTTTTAATATTTCCGGAATTTTCCGTGCGGACGATGGCGAAATCATCCGGTTGCGTATTTATTATTCGCCGCAGGAAGGAAAGCATGTTTTTCTAAATGATCAGAAAATTGAAAGATTTTCAGAAGTGGTTGGGTTAGCGCCCGTTATTTTGTTGTCTCTGGAAGACCTGGAACTGACTTATGGAATTCCGCAAAATCGTCGTAAATTTTTAGATATTTTGCTGTCTCAGGTAAGTCCTCTCTATTTGCAAGCCTTGCAATATTACAAAAAAATCCTGACCCAGAGAAATAAGCTATTAGCCCAGATAAACGGAGGAGAAGGGAGCGTTAACGATCTATTCCCTTGGGATGAACAATTAATAAAATACGGAGCGGGAATCATTCATCATCGTTTAGGTTTTGTGGAGTTTGCCAATAGCGCTTTATCTGCCTATTACGACGACATTTCTTCCACCGGAGATACGATCAGCGTACAATATAAATCCACGGCCGGTAAATTCCGTTCGGGAATAGAACTAAAAGAAATCGAAACTGCTTTTAAAAAAAATCTCGTAAAAAGTTTAGAGGCGGATGTGGCCAGGGGATCCTCTCAGGTGGGGCCGCATCGCGACGATTTGATCTTCCTTAAAAACGGATACTTATTTAAGGCATATGCCTCACAGGGAGAAAATAAAACACTGTTAATTGCACTAAAATTTGTAGAAAGTGATTTTTTAAAACAACGCATGAAAGAAAGCCCGTTATTTTTGTTGGATGATATTTTCGGTGAACTGGACACGTTCCGTATCGCCAGATTAATGACATATCTAAAAGACCGGGGACAAACGTTTATCACAACCACTCTGCTGGAAAAATTCAACCAGAGTGGTACCCGAACCGCCGGGATTTTTGAAATAAAACAAGGCGCGTTAAAACCATGAAGAAGGAAGCTTCTAATTTATCCGGCATTCTGCATAAGTTCATCAAAGATTACCGGATGGAAGATGTTTTCGTAAAAAATTATCTTCAGGATCATTGGGCACGGATTCTTAATCGGCAATTGGCTCGTGTTTCCGTCCCGGTAAAAGTGGAGAACCATGTTTTAACCATAAAAGTAAAAGATATCACCTGGAAAAAGGAGTTCCAGAACAGAAAAGATTTAATCATGGACAAAATTAAGAATTATCTGGGAGCAGAGTTTCAGCTCCATGGAATCAAGATTATTTAAGCGTTAAGGAACAAGGTGACAAAAATGACCGATAAAAGTTATACTGCACAGAACATACAAGTACTAAAAGGCTTGGAAGCCGTGCGTAAACGCCCCGCCATGTACATTGGTGACGTTTCCAGCAAGGGGCTACATCATCTGGTGTACGAGATCGTCGATAACAGCATCGACGAAGCCATGGCCGGATTTGCTACGGAAGTAAGAGTAACTATTCACCATGATCAAAGCATTACAGTGGAAGACAACGGCCGCGGCATTCCCGTGGATATTCACCCCGGCGAACAAAAACCTGCGGTCGAAGTCATTATGACCGTGTTGCACGCCGGCGGTAAATTTGATAAAAACAGTTACAAAGTATCCGGCGGCCTGCACGGAGTAGGTGCCTCGGTGGTAAATGCGCTTTCCAAGTTCTGCAGCGTCGAAATTTTTCGAAACGGAAAAGTATACCGGCAAACTTACGAAAGGGGCATTCCCACCAGCGAACTGGAGGTCATCGGTTCCACCGATCACACCGGGACCAAAATCACTTTTAAGCCGGACGATGAAATATTCAGAACCATTGATTATAAATTCGACGTTTTAGCCAACCGCCTGCGAGAACTGGCTTTTCTCAACCGCCGGTTAAAAATTTCATTAACGGATGAACGCACCGGTAAAAGCGAAACATTTGCCTACGAAGGCGGGTTAATCGAATTCGTTAAGTATCTGGATGAGAACCGGGTGCCCATTCATAAAACCCCAATCTATATTTTCGGCGAAAAAGAAAATGTACCCATTGAGGTGTCGCTGCAATACAACAACTCTTACACGGAAACGATTTTAACTTACTGCAACAATGTCAACACCATTGAAGGCGGCACGCATCTGTCAGGATTTAAATCGGCATTGACCCGAACCCTGAATTCATATGCCCAAAAATACAATCTGCTTAAAAATAATGAGAAGTTCACTCTCACCGGTGAAGACGTGCGCGAGGGCCTGACGGCAGTTGTCTCCGTTAAAGTTACCGAACCCCAGTTTGAGGGGCAGACCAAAACCAAGCTGGGCAATTCGGAAGTGCGCGGAGCAGTGGAATCCCTGATAAACGAAAAGTTGTTCGAATTTCTGGAAGAAAACCCTTCCACGGCCAAACAGATTATCGATAAATGTATCAACGCTGCCAGGGCTCGGGAAGCGGCCCGCCATGCCAGGGAGCTGACCCGCAGGAAAACGGCCTTAGAGAGCAACTCCCTGCCCGGGAAACTGGCCGATTGCTCCTCTAACGATCCTGCAGAATGCGAACTCTACCTGGTAGAGGGCGATTCCGCCGGTGGTTCGGCCAAACAAGGACGCGACCGACGCTTCCAGGCCATCCTGCCCTTGAAAGGTAAAATACTGAACGTGGAAAAATCCCGGTTGGATAAAATCCTTGCCAACGACGAGATTAAAACCATTATCACCGCCATCGGCGCCGGTATTGGTTCAGATGATTTCGATATTTCCAAATTGCGTTACCATAAAATCATCATCATGACGGACGCCGACGTAGACGGTTCGCACATCCGCACTTTGCTATTGACGTTCTTTTACCGTTATATGCCGGAACTGGTTCAGCGCGGCAACATCTTTATTGCCCAGCCGCCTTTATACAAAATTAAAAACGGGAAAAACGAATATTACGCTTACGACGATGCGGAGAAAGAGGCGCTGGTAAAACAACTGGGGGTGGACGAAGCGAAGCTCACCATCCAGCGCTACAAAGGGTTGGGCGAAATGAATCCCGAACAGCTTGGGGAAACCACCATGAATCCCGAGTCCCGTACGGTACTGCAAGTGACCCTAGAAAACGCTCTGGAAGCCGACCAGATATTCACGATCCTGATGGGCGATGAAGTGGCTCCAAGAAGAAAGTTTATCGAAGAAAACGCCCGCTACGTACGGAATTTAGACGTTTAATAATGAGGTAAAAATGGAACATAAAGAAAAAATAATCCCTGTCCTGATAGAAGAAGAAATGAAGGAGTCCTACCTGGACTCATGTCTGTTATTGTCTCCCGCGCCCTACCGGATGTACGGGACGGGCTTAAGCCGGTGCACCGCCGGGTGCTTTACGGCATGCACGACTTGAATTTAACGCACAATAAGCCATACAAAAAAAGCGCGCGTGTGGTCGGGGAAGTACTGGGTAAATACCATCCCCACGGCGACATGGCGGTTTACGACACCATGGTGCGCATGGTGCAGGATTTTTCACTGCGTTATCCGCTGGTAGAAGGCCAGGGCAACTTCGGCTCGATCGACGGCGACTCCCCCGCGGCAATGCGTTACACCGAAGTGCGCATGAATCGCATCGCCGAAGAAATGTTGGTCGATATCAATAAAAATACCGTAGATTTTACCCGTAACTTTGACGACAGCATGGACGAACCGGTGGTACTGCCGGCGCGCATCCCGAATTTGCTGATCAACGGCGCTTCCGGAATTGCCGTGGGAATGGCCACCAACATACCGCCGCACAACCTGGGCGAGGTTGTGGCGGCCATCAAAGCACTGATCGACGATCCGGAATTATCTCCCGCCGACTTGATGCAGTATGTTAAAGGACCGGATTTCCCCACCGGCGGTGTGATTTACGGCATAGACGGCATCCGCGAGGCTTACCTGACCGGACGGGGCAAAATTCTGGTACGCTCTAAGGTGGAGGTGGAAGAAAAAGACAACGGAAAATCCACGATTATCATCCGGGAAATTCCTTATCTGGTCAATAAGTTAAATTTAATTAATAAAATTGTTGAGCTCATCCGGGAAAAACGCATCGATGGGATCGCCGACTTGCGCGACGAGTCGGACCGGGAAGGAATGCGCATCGTCATCGAGGTTAAAAAAGACTACAATCCGCAGGTGATCCTCAACTACCTGTACAAGCACAGCCAGTTGCAGGTCACCTACAGCATTCATATGCTCTCTCTGGTTAACGGCCAGCCTCATGTATTGAATTTAAAAGAGATGATCCGGGCTTACATCGATCACCGGATTGAGGTGTTGGTGCGTAAAACCAAATACGAACTGGACGAAGCCGAACATCGCGCCCATATTCTGGAAGGATTGCGCATCGCCATTGATAACATCGACGAAATCGTTGAAATCATAAAAAAATCTCCCGATCCGGACACGGCTAAACAACGCCTCATCCAGCGGTTTGCGCTCTTGGAAATTCAGGCCAAAGCCATTTTGGATATGCGCCTGCAGCGTTTGACAGGTCTGGAAAGAGATAAGATTGAGAAAGAATACAAGGAACTGCTGGCGCTGATCGAAAAACTAAAAGCCATTTTATCCAGCAAAGAATTGCAATTTAACATTCTCAAAGAAGACCTGGATGACATCGTTAAAAAATACAACGATGCCAGACGTACGGAAATCATTTCTTCTGTGGAAGACATTACAGCCGAAGACTTAATCCCGGAAGAAGACGTGGTCATTACCATTTCCCACAACGGTTCGATTAAGCGCTTTCCGGTGGCGGAATACCGCACGCAGAACCGTGGAGGCAAAGGGGTAAAAGGAGCCACCACCAAGGAAAAAGATTTTGTCGAGCATATCTTTGTGGCTAACACGCACGACCACTTGCTCTTCTTTACCGACCGTGGTAAATGCTACTGGCTAAAAGTGCACGCCATTCCCACCGGCAGTAAGACATCCAAAGGCCGTCCGGTGATTAATTTAATCAATATCGAAAACGGTGAAAAAGTACGGGCCGTGATCTCCGTGAAAGAATTTAAACCCGATTCTTATGTATTGATGGCCACGGAAAAAGGCCTGATCAAGAAAACATCTTTGGAAGCCTTTAGCCGACCGCGCCGCGGCGGAATCATCGCCCTTAATATCCGGGATAATGACCAACTGATCGAAGCCAAGGTTTCCAGCGGTTCGTGCAATGTGGTGTTTGTGACACAGAGCGGTATGGGGATCAACTTTCATGAAAATGATGTGCGTCCCATGGGCCGTACGGCTACCGGCGTTAAAGCGATCCAGCTCAAAAAAGGGGATAAAGCCATCGCCATGGTAGTGGCCCGGAAAGATTTTCAATTATTGACCATTTCGGAAAAGGGTTACGGTAAACGGACGCCCCTGTCTGAATTTCGCCTGCAAAAGCGTGGCGGACGCGGCATCATTGCCATGAGGACAACGGAAAAAACCGGTCAGCTCATCTCTGCACTCGGTCTTGAAAAAGAAGAAGAAATTATGATTATTTCTGAAAAAGGCATTGTCATTCGGCAAAACACCCGTGATATTTCCGTTATCGGACGCAATACGCAGGGCGTACGACTGATCCGTCTTGACCCGGATGATCGGGTAAGCGATGTGGCTAAAATTGTAACCTCTATTGAGGAGGACAACTAAAAACACGGATCAATCCGGCCGGGAGAGCTTCATGCAAAAGATATCTGATTCCACCATACGGAGGATGTCCACC
This sequence comes from uncultured Calditrichaceae bacterium, assembly GCA_964547355.1. Classification (GTDB taxonomy): domain Bacteria; phylum Calditrichota; class Calditrichia; order Calditrichales; family Calditrichaceae; genus CAZJNP01. The sequence goes on along the minus strand of CAZJNP010000079.1, from coordinate 736 downwards.
TACTATCGTACCCTGTCCCACTTAATTGAGCAGGGCGTGCGGACCGTTTCTTCCGATGAGATTGCAGCCATTAACGATATTACAGCTGCCCAGGTACGAAAGGATTTGTCTTTTTTCGGCGCTTTTGGCCGAAGAGGCGTGGGTTACAACACGGAGGCGTTAAAAAGCGAAATCGGAAAAATTCTGGGTCTGACCAAAAAATGGAACATTGCCCTGGTGGGTGTGGGAAATATAGGCCGGGCGCTTTTGGATTACGAAGAATTCAAACGGCAGGGATTTCACTTTAAGGCGCTGTTTGATATTGCGCCCAATAAGGTCGGTAAAGAAATCAAGGGATTACGCATTCATCATATTGATGATGTGTGTTACATAACCAAAAAAGAAAAAATTGAAATCGCCATCATCGCCGTTCCGGCCAAAAAAGCGCAGGAAGTAGTGGATGAAATGGTAAAATGTGGCGTAAAAGCCTTTCTAAACTTTGCCCCAATCACCGTTTTAGTGCCGCCGGATGTCCAAGTCAAATACGAAAATATGTCCATTGAACTGGAAGCCCTCTCTTACTATCTGATGACCCTTAAAAACAAAAAAAGGGATGAGTGAGACTCATCCCTTTACATTCTAAATTCTTTCAAAAAAAGAATTATTCCACACCTAATTCTTTAGCTTTAGCGAAAGCCGCCCTTGCCTGTTTTTCATCATTTTTATGCGAATAAACCACGCCAAGATTGTACCAGAA
>CAZJNP010000078.1:0-9676 GCA_964547355.1 uncultured Calditrichaceae bacterium | reverse complement strand
CCTATAATCACTCTACTCATATACTTATCTTTTTTTTCTATTTTTTTATTTTTTTTTTTTTTTTTTTTTTTCAAGCACAAGCCAGCATACTAGATTTCTTCCTGTCTCGTTGGCTCGGAGATGTGTATAAGCGTCAGGTATTGTTCCCTACTTTCGTAAAGGCGACTATTATGGCGGGCTTAAGGCCGCGCTGGGAGTGCTCATTCCGGCCGTGGAAGGAAAATATCAGATTCCCATTAAAAAGAAGAAAAAAAGCAAGAACACCTCTTATGGTGGAATTGCGCTGATTTTTCTGCTGATCATCCTGTTCCGACTCTTAAGAGGCGGCTCCACGGGCATCGGTACCAGGCGGCGCGGTTCCGTTTTTCTGGGCGGTTTCGGCGGCGGTTTCGGAGGAGGTTTCTCCGGCGGCGGCAGTTCCGGAGGTGGATTCTCCGGCGGGTTTGGAGGGCTGTCCGGCGGAGGCGGCGCCAGCGGGAGCTGGTAAGGATTTTTATTGTATACCTTAAGCCGCCTTATCCTGATGTAAAGAATCGGCAACGGTTAATTCAACAAAACTAAAACATCCTTGATTAGTGATAGGTAATTATGAGCAGTGTTAAAAACTTTTTTAGCAAAGAGGAACAAAAACAAATTGTAGCCGCCATTCAAGCGGCGGAAAAAGAGACGTCCGGCGAAATTCGCCTGCATCTGGAATCTCACTGCAAAGGGGACCCCTTGCAACGGGCCATTGTGCTTTTCCAGAAACTAAAAATGCATGAAACCAAACTGCGCAACGGCACACTGATCTACCTGGCCGTAAAGGACCGCAAATTTGCAATCTTCGGCGACGAAGGCATTAACAAAGTCGTTCCAGAAAATTTCTGGGAAGATGTAAAGGAAGTAATGCGGGAAAAATTCACCCAGGACAATTTTTTAGAAGGCATCCTGGAAGGCATCCAGCGCATCGGAGAAAAACTTAAGGCCTTCTTTCCGTACCAGCAGGATGACGTTAACGAGCTCACCGACGAAATTTCAATGGGTGAATAACCGCCACTACTAAAACAAATTTTCACGGGGAATGTGTGTCTGCATTCCCTGTTTTTTTATTAACGCTTCATGAATAAACAGAAAATGACCACAGAACTATTAATCATAGCCGGGGAGGCTTCGGCGGACAGCCACGGAGCGGCGCTGATTCAGGAACTGAAAAAAATGCACCCACAGGTGCGGCTCTGGGGGATAGGCGGCGACGCCTTAAAGGCACAAGGTATGGAGCTGATCATCCACCAACGCGAAATGGCCTTTCTGGGAATCGGTGAAGTGATACGACACCTGCCTTTAATCCGCCGCGTCCGTTCTTCGATTTTAACCCGGATTAAAAAATCTAAACCAACCGCTGCTTTGCTAATCGATTACCCCGGATTCAATTTACGTCTGGCCAGCGACCTGAAAGCCCTGAATGTTCCGGTGATTTACTACATCAGCCCCCAGCTCTGGGCCTGGGGTAAACGGCGGGTGGAAAAAATACGCCGTTACGTGGATTTAATGCTGGTACTGTTTCCGTTTGAGCAAAAGTTCTACCAGCAGCACGGTATTACCGCGCATTATGTGGGCCATCCGCTGGTGGATTACCACCATCCGTACGTAGGCTCGGAAATTAAAACCGTCACCCCGGGTGCTGTGACACTGGGTCTGCTACCGGGAAGCCGCAAGAACGAAGTTCGCAGCCTTCTTCCGCGTATGGTTCAAACTGCGCAATTGCTTTTAGAGAAAGGTACGATTCAGAAGGCGGAAATTATTCGCGCGCCCCAGATCGACGAGCGTATATACTTAGACGCCATAGAAGGTGATGCTTCCCGGATTGCCGTGGCCCAAAAACCGCTGCACGAAGCGCTTCCGACCTACGACGCGGCCATCGTCGCCTCCGGCACCGCCACACTGGAAACCGCTCTGTACGCCGTACCCATGCTGATCGTTTACCATGTGCATCCCCTTACTTACTGGCTGGGTAAGTGGTTGATTAAAATTCCCCACATCGGTCTGGCCAATATTGTGGCTGAAACGCCCATCGCCAGAGAAATGATTCAAAACGAATTTTCGCCACCACGGGCGGCCGCTTATTTAAGTGAAATTTTAACGCCCGAAAAAAACAGAGAAATCCGGCAAAAATCGTTCGTCATCCGGGAAAAACTGGGGGCGCCGGGCGCTTCTTACCGGGCGGCAAAAATCATTGACGAGTTTTTATCATTCACGTGATCTATATCAACGAATTATATTACAATTATCTCATCTTATGACATGGAATTTTAAACAGCCGGAAATACAAACAGTAACTGAGGTTTTCCGGCACCGCGATCGGTCTTTTGAAGTGCTTCGGATCGCAAACATTGACGATCTGATCGACGGCATCAGCGAAGAGGAATTCAACTTAGACGAACGTCTGCCATACTGGGCGGAGTTGTGGCCTTCGGCCATTGCGTTAAGTCGTTTCTTAATTGATCAACCGGAATTGGTTGCCAATAAGCAGGTTTTGGAATTGGGCTGCGGACTGGGTTTGACATCCCTGGCGCTGCAAACAGCCGGCCCGGCGCAACTGCTGATCACCGATTATGAGCAGTCGGCGTTGGATTGGGCCCTGGAAAATTTTCGTTTAAACGATCTGCCCGTTCCTAAAATCAAACTGCTGGATTGGCGCCATCCCGATCTGGATCGTACCTTTGAACGGATTGTGGCTTCGGACATTCTATACGAAGAACGGTTTTTTCTGCCGCTGATTCGTCTATTGCGTCAACTGCTCAACCCCGACGGTTTGGCCGTCATTGCCGAACCGGGACGTCCGCTCGCTGGTAAATTTTTTAATCTGCTGGAGGAAAACGGTTTTTTAAGAGAATACAAAACAGAATCTGTTGATCAGGACGGGCATCCCATTTTAGTGGGTATTCATCTGATCCGGAAAAGAATTTAACCCTCCGCTGCCGGTTGCGGGCATTCCGAACCCGGTTGACGAGTCGCTGAACAACCCGCGGAGGCCTGTCAATCTATCGGAAAAAACATTTTGTTTTGAACCAAATATGAGTACACAATCAAAAATACTGGTAATCGACGACGACCAGGCCCATCGCGAGGGCATGGCCATTTTGCTGGAAGACGAGGGATACCGGGTGGATCAGGCCGACGGCGCCGAACCGGCCATGCGCTTAATACAAAGCAACGACTACGACCTGATCATCACCGATTATAAAATGCAGAAGATCGACGGCATGGAGTTGCTGAAGATGATCAACGATTACGACCCCTTGCTCCAGGTCATCATGGTTACCGGTTACAGTTCCATAGAGCATGCCGTGCAGGCCATTCATCTGGGTGCTCTGGACTATATTCCTAAACCCGTGGATCCGGTTAAGCTGAAAGACATCGTTAAACGCACACTGGCCCATAAAGAGAAATTCCTCCCCGAAAAAGGCATTCCCAAAAAGTACATCCATTTCGGTGAGATCATCGGGAAGTCTTCCGCCATTAAACAGGTGGTTAAAAAAATCCACGAAATCGCAGATATCGATGTCCCCGTTTTAATATCCGGTGAAAGCGGCACCGGTAAGGAGCTGGTCGCCCGCGCCATTCATTACGCTTCTTCCCGCAAGGAGCAACCGTTCGTGGCGGTGAACACCGGCGCGATCCCTAAAGACCTGATCAGTTCCGAATTATTCGGACATGAAAAGGGTGCCTTTACCGGAGCGATCGAATCCAAAAAGGGCAAATTCGAAGAAGCGCACAATGGCACTTTGTTTCTGGACGAAATCAGCTCCATGAGCGAACCGGTCCAAATTGCTTTGCTGCGCGTGCTGGAAAGCCACGTTATTGAGCGCGTGGGCAGCAACCGGTCCATTTCCATCAATGTGCGGATTGTGGCCGCCACCAACGAAGACCTGAGCGCCATGCTCGAAAAAGGTACGTTTCGGGAAGACCTGTATTACCGCCTGAACGTATTCAGCATCGAACTTCCTCCTCTGCGCGAACGTCGGGAAGACATTCCGCTCATTGCGGATTATTTTATCACTCAATTTAACCGGGAGTACAAAAAAAGTATTCAGGGCATTGAGGAAGATGCGCTTTTGATTTTGATGAATTATTCTTACCCCGGAAACGTACGTGAGCTGCGGAATATTATTCTACGCAGTATGATCTCCGCCAGTCAATGGATCCGTAAAAAAGACCTGCCCGATTTTGTGCGCGCCAAAACCGCGCCCGGAACTGAAATCCGTTTTTCCGCAGGCACTCCCCTGCCCGAGGTAGAACGGCTGACCATTATTAAAACACTGAAGATGGCTAAGGGCAACAAATTAAAAGCGGCGGAACTGCTCGGCATCAGCCGGCGTTCGCTATACAATAAGCTGGAAGAATATCAGATTAATGAAGATGAGTACCGATAACATCCCAACAGATCGCGACGAGTTACGCCGTGTTTGCTTTTCCAAACCCCATTTACGCGCGTTAATCAAAAAAAAGTTAGCCCGTCATAAACCGCGCCGTTTTCTTTTCTCCGATCAACCCGGCACGCCGGCCGCTGTGCTCATTCCCATTTTTTTCAAGAATGACCAGGCGCATCTGCTTTTTACTCTACGCGCCGATCACCTGGAACACCACAAATCACAAATCTCTTTCCCCGGCGGTAAAAAGGATTCTGCCGACGCGTCGTTGCTGGAGACCGCTCTGCGGGAAAGTCAGGAAGAGGTTGGATTAAACCCCGAGCATGTGGAAATTTTAGGCCGTACGGACGAATTTTTAACCAATACTTTTTTTCTGGTTACCCCCTATATCGGAATGTTTGAGTATCCCTACCCCTTTAAAGTCAATAGCGGCGAGATCGAACGATTGATCGAAGTGCCGCTAACTGCTCTCCTTGACGAAACCGCTTTTTCCGTGAAACCGTGGAAGAAAAACGGACAGACCTGGCAGGTGCATTATTACACCTATCAACAGGATGTGATCTGGGGCGTGACCGGTTTTTTGGTGAGCAATTTTCTTTCCATCGTATTCGATCTGAAACGCAACCTTTCACCTGGACTTCCCTTGTAACCAAAATGTTTTTCAGCCGTGATTGTTCTCGCGCTTTCCTGTATTTTACACATCTTTAAATAGGCGTAATAGTGACTCGGAAAACACCATTAACGAATTTCCGCTCTCAAACGGCCAGCCTGTTCATTTTTCCTTACCGTTGCACCTCAAACAACGATGATTACCATAACGTAATCATTGGCACCCTTTTTGTATAAAGAATGGGTATGAAATCTCCACATCAAATCATCCTCGTTGACGACGAAGAGCACTTCTGCGGTTTGCTGCGGGAGACGTTCCGGGAAAAGGGGTTTTCGTTAGAGTGTTTTTTTGACGGTTATTCCGCCTTAAGCTTTCTATATAAAAATTCCTGCGATATGATTTTACTCAACTTGCAGATGCCCGGGATGGACGGGTTCGAATTCCTTCAGCGCCTGCAAAGCCTGCGGGATAACGTGCCGGTCATTGTGTTGACGGCTCTGCCGTTAACTCCTGTAATGCGAAACCAATTGGAATTAATGACCAACGCCATTCTGAAAAAACCGGTTCGAGTTAATCTTATTCTTACTGAAGTTCAAAATCATATTATTTAGCGGCGGGATTATGAAAGGCACTTGCCGATAGGCTTACTCCGAAGACGCGGCAAATGCCAACTGTTGTAAAAAAACAACACGACTGTTGCATTTTTGCTACATTTTGCAATTCCGCTCTTCCGAATCAACGATAAAACAGGGCCGCCAAATAACCAACTACCTGAGAGCGGTCGCCGGTCACGTCGCCGGAGTTGCGGTACAAAACCACCCGGGATTTTTCGGCCCCTAAGGCCCGGCAGGTTTTCATGGTGGCCAAAACCGCTCCGCCGCCGCACATTTCACAAACCCCGGCTTTAATGTCGTGGGCTAATTTTTCATCGTCAAAATTATTCAGGTCTTCCACCACCACCTGATCTAATAAAACCGCTTTATCATAGCTATAGTAATGGGACAAATCCGAACTAGCTACGACTAACGCCTTCTTTCCTTTTAGATGCTTGCTTAACGCGTTAGCCAAGGCTAGTACATTTTCGTCGTTTTGATCTCCCATTACAATGGGTACCAGTTTAAACTCTTCTAGCGTGTGTTGTAGAAAAGGCAACTGAACTTCCAGGGCGTGCTCATCGATATCGTGACCAATCCCGGAATAGATGATACGCGGGTGCTCCTGTGCAATCGCGCGTGCCAGTTCCACATCCACCTCAATCTGCCCAAGAGGTGTGGAATAAGCAGAACCGTCATAGACGGAGACTTCTTCGAAATAGATGCGATGACTAGGCGAAATGACCACAACCACATCATATTGCCGATCCAACAATTGCCGATAGGCCCGAGCTGCCACTCCGCCGGAATACATATAGCCAGCATGCGGTGCCACCAGTCCGTACACGGTATTTATATCTTCCACCTGTGGAGAATTCTCTAAATACATGGCCACTTCTCGTTGCAGCGTTTCTTTCTGTGAGGAATAGAATAATCCTGCTACGGCAGGCTGTCTGATTTTTAAGCTCATGGCTCTTCCGAATCTTTATTATATAGAGGTAAATTTAATCTATGCTGAATATACAATTAATTTATTCCCGCGACAACCCTAATTATCAAAAACCGAGGGACTATCAATATTTAATACGGGAGCAGAGAAAACAGAAATTAGTAAACATGAGAAAAGAAATTAACCTATGTATGAAACTAAGGCAGCCTTTACCTCGATTTTTCAGTGTTAGGAATTGGCTTTAACGCCTTTCTTGATTTTATTTTACCTTTTTAGTATTTTGAAAACTTAAATCGATACAAAATATTATGATTAATTTCATTCCAGAGACAAACCACACAAAGATAAAGCGAGGGGACTTTGTGTGATTCCGGCGCGGAATTTAATCGCGATCTGGAACGATGAAGGTCAGAAATGCCTGTTTTACAACAACTGCTGCAAAAAAAACAAAATTATAAAGCCGGACATCTTGTTTTGATCGATCCGGATAAAACACCGCCCGAACATTTAGAGGAAACAGCGGAAAAAGCGCTGGCGGCCGGTGTGGACGCTTTTTTAGTGGGCGGCAGCTTATTATTAACGCCCAATTTTGATAATTATTTAAAGACGTTTAAGCAGTTTACCGGGCAATTACCGATCATCATCTTCCCCGGAAGCGTGCACCAGATTTCCAGCCATGCGGACGCTATTTTATTTTTATCCCTGCTTAGCGGAAGAAATGCGCATCACATTATCGGAAGCCAGGTCATTGCTGCACCAATTATCCGTCGTCTTGGACTTGAAGCTATTTCAACGGCCTATCTTCTGGTAGAATCAGGGCGTCCTACTTCTGCTGAGTTCATGAGCGGAACGACGCCATTGCCACGCCATAAAGCCGAGATTGCAGTCGCCCATGCCTTAGCCGCAGAGTATATGGGGTTTCAGACGATCTATCTTGAAGGCGGCAGCGGAGCGGATTTTTCCGTACCGGAAGAAATGATCTATAGCATTGCCCATTCCGTTTCCATTCCACTCATTGTGGGCGGCGGCATCCGTACTCCTGAAGAAGCTGCCAAAAAAGTTGAAGCCGGTGCCACTTTCATTGTTACCGGAAATATCCTTGAAAAAAATAAAGACCCACAATTCCTTCACGCTTTTGTCCAGGCCATCCACCAGGATGTTTAAATTATGAATCTTACCGCTGCCATTAAAAACCACTTCCAGCAGAGTATTTCGGTTAAAGAAAAAACCCTGCTCACCTGCACAGAAGATATCATTCAGGCGATTGCATTAATTGCCAGGGCATTTGCCAATCAAAAAAAGTTGCTGATTTGCGGCAACGGGGGCAGCGCAGCCGACGCCCAGCATATCGCAGCAGAGTTTGTTATTCGTCTGAGCCGCGATTTGGAGCGCCCCGCCATGCCGGCCATCGCATTAACGACGGATTCATCCATTCTATCGGCCGGAGGTAACGATATTGGCTTTACTTATGTTTTTGCAAGACAAATCGAAGCACTGGGGCAAAAAGACGACGTGCTGCTGGTCATCTCTACCAGCGGTAATTCGCCGAATATTCTGGAAGCGCTTCAAGCAGCGCGCAGGCTCAGCATGACGACCATTGCTTTGCTGGGAAATCAAGGCGGCAAAGCAAAGGAAATGGCGCAGACAAGCATTATCGTGCCTTCGGATAATACCCAACATATTCAGGAAACGCACATCACCATCGGCCACATTTTATGCGAACAGGTGGAACGGCAACTGTTTGCTCAATAATCTTATATTTAACTCCGTGATTACTTTAAGAGGCTATGCGTTTGAAGACGACTCTCCCGAAACAATCAACTCTCTTTTTTCCGGCAAATCGTCTATTGCAGGTATTTTAAATAACGTACGGTTTAAAATAGATGCGGGCGGGCGTATTTGGGATAAACCATTTCCAGATGAACCAGACGCCACTGGCTGCCCTTGATGGCCAGTTGCCCGTGCAAAATATCGCCTTTTCTAATTTCCGCCTGGCGCAATCGTTCCAGTGATACGCCTTTAAACTCCGTGTGCAAATGAATATCTCTCAGATTATACAAGGTGGTCGTGATCTCTTCCACCTCAAAAAATCCTTCCAGCAGGGTATCGTTATCGCTCTCGCCGGATATGAAGAATTCCACAAGTGGATGAATTTTCTGATAATTTCTGGAGATTTCAAAAGTACGTCTAATTTCCGGTATTACGTTCAGGCGGAATTGGTGATATTCACTTGTCAGAGAATGGTCATAACTAAAAGCGATAAACTCAACCAACAAGTCAAAAATCTCGACGGCGCGCAGAAAGTCAAATTCATCCACCACCAGGTATTCATTGACCAGCACCACCAGGAAAAACTCCTGAATATCTTCAAAGGTTAATTCGTGAATGTTTTCCAGCTCTAAATAATTTCGCATAAATTCTTTGAACTTTTCCGCTACGCGGAATTCGTTGTAATGGCGATACTCTTCTTCGAATGCCTGCTGAAACGCTTCCATCACTTCCCCGGGGCCATACTCGTTGACCTTCCATTCATCACCTTCGATTTCATCATCCATCATGTCGGGAAAATTGCGGTCCCAGCGGTATTCTTCGTTTTGCAGATAACGATCAAATTGTTCACCGGCGGATTCTTCCGGGGTTTGCAGCCATTTTTGTCCCTTGGTCCTGATAAAGTTCATGATCACTTTCATGATAAACTCGGCCAAAATAATGACGTCATGATCCTTTTCATCCATCACTACCCCGAGTTCATAATTGTAAAAATCAAGCAAAGAATCCAGGACCACATAATTCAGTAGTTCGGTATAGAGGCAATCTTCCTTGTTTTGGCAGGTTTGATGAAATTTTCCGGTCAGGATGATACCATCCCTTTTAAGCAAGTCTTTGGCGCCAATCGGTTCGTTTAACCGGTTCGGACAGCTTAATTCACAGGAAGAAAAACAATTCTTCTCAAAAAATAATTGCAGGCTATCGCCTATATTAAATGCCAGTCAACAGATTTCATCGCTGTTCAGAAAAAGAAAATCTTCTTACCTGGAGCGGACGAAATATTCCTTTTCCACTCCGGAAGTCAATTCATTATTCAGCAAAAAGGGAAAAAAACACAAAAAAGTTA
>CAZJNP010000077.1:0-9703 GCA_964547355.1 uncultured Calditrichaceae bacterium | reverse complement strand
CTGTAGTCCAGTCCTTTATGACCCAACACCTGAAAACGCGGCAGTTCCTCGACAACTTTATGGTACATCTCAAGCACGGGTTGGGAAAAACCGTGTGATTGCCGCTCTTTTTCTAAAAAGGAGAAGAGCGTCTCGTCTCCCAAATCCTGTTCAAGGTAGATATTCTTATCCAGTTCCTGTACGTAAATTTCAGGTACACGCAATCCGATGTTACGAAAATGCTTGGAAAAGGTCAGAAAGGCAATGTTCTCTTTGATGTCTTCGTTATAAACGCCAATGGCGCGTTTGGATTTGCCTGCGATGCGGTAATATTTTCTATCGGAGCCGTGTGCGGGAAGCGGTGTAAATTTTTTAGCTGGTTCTTCTGCCCAGCTTTCAAATAGACGAAGCAGGTCCTGCTTGATTTTTTCTTTCATAAATACCGTGCAATTTATTCGTTTAATTGTTGTGATTATTAGAATTGAAATTACCGGCTATCAGGTAAAAAATCAAATAATTGCGGGATATTTCCCTTCAGACTGTAACATAAAAAATACACGCCCGTGGAAAAAAAACAATCAACCGGTTTTAAAGATCGGACAAAGCCGAATGATACGCGTCACATTTTATAGATATGCAATCTGATATATTCCTTGAGACTGCAACAGAAGTTAAGGAATAATCACAAGAAGTTTATGGTTTTATTCTATTCATTTAAAATCGAATATAATCAATCATTTTTTCATGCGTTAAATTTTTTTCACTCATTAATTTTATTTTTTGGAGGTCTTATGAGTTATGATTTTTTACATGTTATGCGGAGGGCTTTATTGCCTGTAACTTTTCTAATGGCATTCCTTTTTTCTGGTTGTGACCAGATTGTAGATAATGTGGTAGATGAGCAAAACGGGAACACCATCGAACACAGTTCCACCATTAATTCAGATGAAACCTGGGCTAAGGATAAAACCCATGTGATCAGTGGTTACGTTAACATCACCGATGCCACGGTGACTATTGAACCGGGCGCCACAGTGATTTTTAAAGATGGCGCGGACTTGAATATCGGCACGAATGGCGGTTTGATCGCAGACGGGACTACGGAGGCTATTACATTTACCGGCGAAACCAAACAGGCCGGCTTCTGGGATTATATCGAATTTGACGCGGATGCCGTCAACGCCAACAGCATCATGAAAAATTGTATCATTGAATACGGCGGCGGGTACAGTTCTACCGGAGCCATGCTGTATCTGAACAACAACGCCACTATTTCCAACTGTACCATTCGTTACAGCGCATCCAGCGGTGTGGATATCGATGATAACGCGGCTCCAATTTTTACCAATAATACCATAACCCAGAACGCCAAAACACCGATTAATGGCGCATTCAAGAGTATTGCTTCCATTGGCAAGGGCAGCTATACCGGCAACGGACAGGACTATCTGGATATCGACGGAGGGTATCTTACTCAATCCGTCACCATTCTCAGCCAGGACGTTCCTTATCGTCTGAACGGTTATAACGTCATTAAAGACGCTACCGTGACCATAGAGGCGGGCGCTACCTTTGAAATGAATGCCGGCTCGGATTTAAGTATCGGAACCAACGGCGGTTTGATCGCAGACGGCACAACGGCACCAATTACTTTTACCGGAGCGACGAAACAGGCCGGTTTCTGGGATTACATCGAGTTCGAAAGCGATGCCGTCAATGCCAACTGTATGTTTAAAAATGTGATCATCGAATACGGCGGCGGATACTCCTCCACCGGCGCGATGCTTTACGTGGATAACAGTCCCACCATTACCGGCTGCACCATCCGTTACAGTGATTCCCACGGCGTAAAGATTGACGACGACGCCCGACCGGTGTTTACCAATAACACCATAACGGCGAATAAACTGAGCCCGGTTTACACCTATATCAAGAGCATCGGTTCCATCGGCGTTGGCGATTACAGCGGCAATACGCTGGATTACATCGACGTTCAGGGCGGCACGTTGTCAGAGAATGCCAGTTTGCCTAAAATAAACGTGCCCTATCGTTTAAACGGTTACAGCGTGGTTAAAAACGCCGTGTTAACCATTCAACCCGGTGCGGTCATTGAAATGAATGCAGGCGCCGACTTAACCATTTCCACCAACGCCGGGATAATGGCTCAGGGCACGGACACGGACTCCATTAAATTTACCGGCGCAGTCAAGCAAAAAGGGTACTGGGATTATCTGGATATTGAGGATGACGCCGTAACCGCCAACTGTGTTCTGGATAAATGCGTGATCGAATACGGTGGCGGCTATAGTTCCTCAGGCGCAATGATTTATCTGAACAGTTCCAGCGCCACGCTGACCAATTCCCTGATCCAGCACAGCGATTCCTGGGGGATTCGTTACAAGAGCGGCTCGAACCCGGATCTGAGCGGTAATGTTTATTACGACAACACTCTTGGGGATGTGGATGTGAATTAAGTGTGTTGAAATTTTTAGAAAAAAAAGCGCGACGGATTTCCTCCGTTGCGCTTTTTTATTCTTGAAATTATAATCCCCATCTAATTGCCGCAGGTATTACAACGGGGTATTAAAAAAACAATCCAATGCGATGGTAGCCACAGTCTTTACGTCTGCGAAAAAAAACACGAATCTGCTGTTAACCACAAGCTTTGCTTTCGCCAATGTAGAATCTTATTGTGTATGAACGCTCACGGTAACACCCCTGAATTCATCTAAAATAGCCATGCCGTTAAAGCGGTAAGAAGCATACTGATATTTCAGATCTAAACGTTTCAGCGCCAGGTCGATTATAGGATGATGGAACAAAAACGACAGGCTCTTCAGAAATCCGCGCGCGCTGAACACATAGCCGTAAGTGTGCACATCGTTGCGGGTAGAGGAGGAGTACAATCCCCAGCTGTAGGTGAAAATTTCGCCCACTTCCAGACGCAGTCCGCGCCGGTGCTGTACTTCCGCGTCGCCGTGGTTGGTGAGCACATGCGTGATGATTTGAATATCACCCGGGAAGTTTTGATAGCCGAACGATCCGTCCGGATGGCGTTCGATCAGAAAATCATTGGCCTCCGAGCTGTAGGAAAGGTACAGCAGGCGCAAAGAGCGCTTGCCGCTGGTGAGCGTAAAACCGGTCGTCAGACCAATACCGATTTTAGCCTGCCGCGGAAGGGGATCGGTCTGCGTTTTGTCAATGTACCAAACGGGATCGCCCATGTTAAGCAGGGCCGCGCCGGTGGAAACGTTTAACAACGGGGAAATGGTCTGGTTACCCGAGTCTGACCGGTAAAGGGAAGGCAGATAGGAAGAAAACGGGAATTCCAGCAACACACCGAAATCGTGGGCCCAGCCTTCGGGATGAAAGGCTTTTGCGTCAATGCTGACCGTAGCCAGAGCGGAAGTGTAATTCTTTGCGGAATAGCCCAGCGAAAACCGAACGTAACGCTCCCAACGCAAGCCCACATGAAAACCGGAATACCACTCTTTGGATTCGAACGTACCCAATTCGTTTCCGTATTCGTCCGTCCAGACGTTTTTACCTAAATAAAAGAAGCGCTGTGTGAATCCCACTCCAACGCTAAGAGGTAAATCGGCCTTTGCATGCGAAAGATCGTAACCCAGGAAAAACCCGCCTGAAGAAAGATACACATCGCCGTAATCGGGTAGATACGACACCTTGGAATAGGAGGCGCCAAAATAATGATTTTTAGCTAAATGCCCCAGTTGGGCCGGATTCGCGTCCACGGCCAGAAAGTTTTGCGCCGGCAAACCGGTAAACGCAGAGGCGCTGCCGCCCAGTTCTGCGCTTACGTCCAGTATCATGAATGGCAAGGCGTATTCACCCTGCGCGTGTAAAGGAAGGTTCGTTGTAACGCATAAAAACAACAGGAGCACAAATAAATATTTCATCGCTACCTCCTTTGAGGGGGAGGGTAAACAAATTACACGAGGCGGGCGAAACGCCGTTTGCCCACTTTGAGCACCTGGCCCTTTTTGATATCCACTTTTTGGAACGGGTCGGTAATTTTTTCTCCGTCGATGGAAACGCCGCCGCCCTGAATCAGTCGTCTGGCCTCGCCTTTGGATTTTGCCATCTGGGCGAACATGACCAGATCGTCAATGCGCATGGTGGACTCGGAAACCTGGATTTCCGGAATATCGTCCGGCACGTCTTTTTTAATAAAGACCTGATCGAAGTGCTCTTCCGCTTTTTGCGCCGCTTCCGGGCCGTGGTACATGCGCACAATGGTACGCGCCAGGTAACGCTTGATGTCGCGCGGATTGACGGCCGGGTCTTGTAGTTGTTCGGTCAAAGATTTCAATTCCGCCATGTCCACGTCCGTAACCAGTTCAAAATAACGCAGAATTAAATTGTCCGGAATGGACAGGGTTTTACCGTACATCTCTTCCGGCGCTTCGTCGATACCGATGTAGTTACCGAGGGATTTGCTCATGCGCTGCTTGCCGTCCAGCCCTTCCAGCACGGGCAGGGTTAAGATGACCTGCGGTTCCTGGCCGTATTCTTTTTGAATATTGCGCCCGATCACCAGATTGAATTTTTGTTCGGTGGCGCCCAGTTCCACATCGGCTTTAATCATTACAGAATCGTAGCCCTGCATCAGGGGGTAGAAGAATTCGTGGATGCTGATGGGTTGCTGATTGGCGTACCGTTTGGCGAAATCGTCCCGCTCCAGCATACGGGCCACGGTAAATTTGGAAGCCAGTTCCATGATTTCGGCAAAATTCATTTTACTGAACCACTCGCCGTTGTAGCGCACCTGGGTTTTTTGCTGGTCGAGAATCTTAAAAAATTGCTCCTGATAGGTTTTGGCGTGTTCCATGACCTGTTCGTGCGACAGGCGTGGACGGGTGCTGTTTTTTTCGCTGGGGTCGCCCACCATGGCGGTGTAGTCGCCGATAATCACCACTACCTGATGTCCCAGCTCCTGAAAATGACGCAGCTTGCGAATGCCCACCGTGTGGCCCAGATGAATATCCGGGGCCGTGGGATCGAAACCCTGCTTGATCACCAGCGGTTTATTCTCTTTAATGGATTGTTCCAGTTTTTTAACCAGTTCTTCTTCCGGAAGAATCTCAACCGTCCCCCGACGAATTAAATCCATTTGTTCGTTGATGGAAGGGAAACTCATACGCTCTCCGTAATTTTTAGCATTAAATGTCAAAATTGTTTTTTTTTGATGATCAAAAACGCACTTTCTGCAAACGTTCCATATCTCGTTTTTGATCCCGTTCGGCGATGGCAGCCCGTTTGTCGTATTTGCGTTTGCCGCGCGCCAGACCGATTTCCACCTTCACCAGATGGCGTTTGAAATACACCTTAAGCGGAATCAGGGTAACGCCTTTTTCTTCCACCTGCCGGAAAAGCTTTTTTAATTCCCGTTTGTGCAGCAGCAGTTTCCGGTCGCGCAGGGGATCCACCGGTTCGAAGGCGGCGTTTTTGTACGGCGCAATATGCATGCCGATCAGCCACAATTCGCCCCGCCGGAACCTGGCGTAGGCGTCAGCCAGGCTGACCTTGCCCTCGCGGATCGATTTTACTTCCGTTCCCTTAAGGGCGATGCCGACTTCGTAACTATCGACGATTTCGTATTCGTGGCGCGCCTTGCGGTTGGTCACCACCACGCGTTGATTTTGCTGACTCAAGGCGGAATGAATCCCTTAGTTTTTTCGTTGTTCAGGGTTAAATTTAAACGACAAGTTTAAACACAAATCGCACAACGAGCAAATTTTTGAGGACTGTCCGTGCAATCGTTTAACATCCCGCTGAGCTGGCGACTGTTTGATTTCCGTCGGCCTCGTTTTGAAATCATCGATCTGCCATTGAGCCGATATTTGTGGTACTCTCTGGCCGAACTGCCGGAACGTTTTACGATCCGTCAGTTGCTGGCGGAATTGCAAACCGGGCCAGGACAAGGCACCGTGATCCGCGGCTGTCCGGCCGCCTTAGCCAGAATTTTTGAACAAAATGGTTTTGAAACGCTACCTTCCGGACAGGAAGCGCTGCTGCGGCTGGACCGGCCGCTGAAATGGCGTAAACCGGTGCGATATCTGGTGCGGCTGGGATACAGAACCGGGAATATATGCCGGGTAGATTTTAGCCGGGAGAACAGAGAAAAGCTCCGGCAACTGCAAAGAGAAAGCACGCATGGCGCGGAACCGCAGTTAAAGCATCTGTTTCGCACAGAATGGGTGGATAATCAGCCATGTTTTGTGTTTGAGCAAAACGGCCGCTGGCTGGGCGCGCTTACCGTGTCACGCGTGTCGCAAAAAATAGCTCTAACCGAATTGCTGGTGCGGCATGCGTCTGCCCCTCAGGGCGTCATGGAAAGCCTGGTGGATTTTGCTGCCGCTGCTTTGCGGGACGAAGGCGTGGCTGTTTTTAGCCTGGGCGAAGCGCCCTTTGTGCTGCCGCGGGAACTTCCGCTTTCCGCAAAACAGCGCCTTGTAGCCGAACTGTCTAAAAAAGCTTTGTTTGCCTACAATTATGCCGGACTGTATCAATTCAAAAATAAATTCGATCCAGAATGGCAAACCGTCTATTTGTGCGGATATCCGCGACTCTCATTGCTCAACCTGCTGGAGATGTACTGGATAAGTAACCTGCACCGCCTGACGTTTTTTAAAATTGGCCGCGGCGCACGCCGTTTTACACAAATATTTCTCAGCGTAGCAGCAGAATTTTTCGGTTACGGAATGTTTCGCTGACTCCGGCAAGGTAGGGATAGGGACGCACAAAATAGATGCCCGCGGCGACCGGAATTCCGGTGCTTGTTTTTCCGTCCCAATGGTAAATGTAAAAATTACGCGAGCGGCTGTCCGCTTTTAGCCGGGTCACTTCCCGCCCTAGTACATCGATAATTTGTAGTTCCTGTTGCGAATTACTCCAGTTGGTGACCATAATCGTGGCCTGCTCCCTGAACGGATTGGGATAAATGGTGTGAAAGGTAATGGTTGCGCTGTATGCGTTGGCGTATGTTCCGGTGACGCTCTTCAGAATCCATCCGTCCTTATCCAGGGCAACTTCCACCGGCAGTTTATGCACGCCAAAGCGGTATTCCTGAATCGCGCTGTTGTTTTCCACAGTAAAGGTGGAATCCGTTCCGTCCACGAAATACACGGTGATGTCGATCGGCATTTCGTACACCACCCAGGACTGCTTTTGGGTGATGGTGAGCCGCATGTTGAAATTGACGCCGGTTTTGTCGAGAATTTCCCACTCGTATTCGTATTCCGGAAAGTAAGGATAGTACAGCCACTGATCGAAAAATTTTTCCAGGTTCTTACCGGACACCTGTTCGCAGACGGAACGAAAATTATCGGTTCGAACGGAGCCGTACGCCCAGCGCGGGTCGGCGAGGTATTGTTTCAGGATCGTAAAAAAAGCGCTGTCGCCCACCACATGGCGCAGCATATGCAGCAGCCAGGCGCCTTTGTGGTATACTACTTTGTCGAAGATATTCCATACGTCCACCGTATCGGTTACCCAGATGGTTTTTTCTTCCGTGTAGTATTTGGTGGCCATATATTCGTGGTAAGCCTCTTCTCCGGGAGGATAATCGTTGTATCCCCGCCATTCGGCGTACAGGGCTTCGGAATAGGTGGCGAATCCTTCGTTCAGCCAGATATCCTGCCAGGAGGCGCAGGTAACGGCGTCGCCAAACCACTGGTGGGCCAGTTCGTGGACGAACACAAACCGCCACCAGGCGGCTACCCGGTAGGTGCTGGTCAGGGTTTGATGCTCCATCGCGCCACCCCATGGGAATTGCGCCATGCCGTATTTTTCCCTAAGAAAGGGATAGGGGCCAAAATAGTAGCTGAGGGCATCCAGATAATCGGGCACTTCCTGAAACGCAAATTTAGCTTTGCTCAATTCCTCAGGGTAGACGTAGTAATCCAGCAGCATGGAGTCGTTAGGGCTGTAGCTGTAGTAATCCTGGAAATGGGCGTAGGGTCCCACGGCTAAAGATACCAGGTAAGTGGCGATGGGATATCGCTCTTGCCAATGGAAAGTACGGGTGCTGTCGTCGTTGTCAATAACCGCGCGCAGCAGACCGTTGGAGCCCACCAGTTGATCTTGCGGCACGGTGATGAAAATGTCCACGGAATCGGCTTTGTCCGCCGGAGTGTCCTTGCACGGCCACCAGTAAGAGGCGCCGTAAGGTTCGCTTAGTGTCCACACGTGGGGGGCGCCGTCTGGGAAGTGATCAAAGCGGAAGTAAGCGTATCCGCCGTCCCAGGGGCGGCCGTGGTAGAAAATTCGGATTTCGAAGGATTGGCCCTCAGAGAATATAGTGTTTAGATTGATGGTCAGGACACTGTTAGCGTGGGTGAAGGTTTTTACGGGGCCTTGCAAACTGTCCACGGTCAAATGGTCGTCCAGGTCCAGCGCTATCTGATTAACCAGATTACCGGTGGCGGTGAACCGGGCGCGTACGTTGCCGTAAATGAGCAAGGATTCATAATCAATGGCGATGTTGATTTCGTAATAGCGGGCGTCGATGGGGCCGTAGTTAATTTTTTTTTCAAAGGAATGATAGCGCTGGTACTGCTGAAACAAGCGTTGTTTATGGTTTAACAGAACTTGTGTGGCAGAGGAGGTGTCGCTTTGCTGGGACAGCAGCGGGGCGCTTAAAAAGAAGACAAAAACAATGGTAAATACAAAAATGGATTTCATGGGATTTCCATGTTCTGTTTTATTTTTTGTATTATAAGGTAAAGCCATTTAAAATGCAAAATTGCCGTAGAACAAGCACTGGACAGGGCAGAGGGATTCAGGTTTAATGGATTTCCACGTCCACCAGCTCGCGCCCGTTGAGTTGGAGCATGTGTTCGGGAATGTGGCGCAGAATCTCTTGTTTGAGTTTCTCCAGCAGCCGCTGTTTGACGTAACTTCTGCTGGTTACCAGACTGACTTCCCGAACAGGTGTGGCCTGTTTAAACCGTCGCAGCATGGACTGGTTTTGCTCTGTCAAATCGCTGATGGCCAATTCCGGAAGAAGCGTTAAACCGGCGCGCGTTTCCACGATTTTTTTTAACGACTCGATGGAGCCGCTCTGGTAGCGCAGGGCGGGTTTGTAATGGGCTTCATGCGCCTGGCAAATATTGATGACCTGATTGCGAAAGCAGTTGCCTTCGTCTAAAAGCCATACGTTGTCCAGAGTTAAATCGGAAAAATCCAGCAGCTCTTTTTTAAACAGATCGTGTTCGGGGGAGATGTATACGTAAAATTCCTCATAAAACAGCGGCATCGCTTTAATTTGCCGGTCTTTCCACGGTGTAACAAAAATTCCGGCGTCCAGCTCACCGCTTTTGAGTCGTTCCACAATTTCTTCGGTTATTTTTTCCGTGATGTTCAACTGCACCCGGGGATAGTGTTCCAAAAAGTCGTTAATGAAAAGCGGCACCAGGTAAGGAGAAACGGTGGGGATGATACCCAGCTTCAGTTCTCCGCTGATGTCTTTTTTAAATTCGTTTACCATTTCCGGGATTTTTTCGCTTTCTTGCAGGACAAAGCGCGCCTGATCGATGATCAGCGCACCGATTTCGGTTGGGATGAGCGGCTTTTTACTGCGGTCAAAAATTTTTACGCCCAGTTCCTGCTCCAGATTCTGGATCTGGACGGTCAGCGCCGGCTGGGTTATAAAACATTTTTCGGCCGCCCTAGCAAAGTTTCGTTCGCTGGCCAGGACCACGAC
>CAZJNP010000076.1:0-9741 GCA_964547355.1 uncultured Calditrichaceae bacterium | reverse complement strand
GCGGCCGGTTGAATGTGCTGACGGGTATTCTGGGCAAGAGCTACCGGGAAATTTTTAACGAATTCGAAGGAAAAGAGTTTGCACAAGCCATATTCTCGGGCGATGTGAAATATCATTTAGGATACAACAGCGTGGTTAAAACCCAAACAGGAAAAAGCGTAAAAATCTCCATTGCGCCTAATCCTTCGCATCTTGAAGCGGTGGACCCGGTGGTAGAAGGCACGGTACGGGCCAAATTGGATCATCATTACAAACAAGAAGTAGATCGCATTCTGCCGGTGCTCATTCACGGGGACGCTTCCATCGCCGGGCAGGGTGTGGTGTACGAAGTAATTCAGATGTCGCTGCTGGACGCCTATCATACCGGCGGTACGCTTCATCTGGTGATTAATAATCAACTGGGATTTACCACTAACTATTTGGAAGGCAGGTCCAGCACCTATTGTACCGATGTGGCCAAAGTGACGCTTTCGCCGGTTTTTCATGTCAATGCCGATGACGCCGAGGCGGTGGTCCACACAATCCTTCTGGCGCTGGAATACCGGCAGCGATTTCATACCGATGTTTTTGTGGATTTGCTGGGTTATCGAAAATACGGCCATAATGAAGGCGATGAACCGCGCTTTACCCAGCCTAAACTGTACGAAGAGATTGCCCGCCATCCCGACCCGCGTACAATTTATCTTGAAAAATTGCTTAAAGGCGGAGAAATCGAAAAATCCATTGCCGAGGAGCAGGAGCGGGAGTTTCGCAAAGAATTGCAGGCGCGTTTTGAAGAGGCTAAAAAAATTGATGCCGCGCCCGCTGTTCCTAAAAAAGGAGACGAATGCGATACTCTTGAACGGAAGTTTATCGATGAGCGGGAAAGAAAGCGGTTGCACACGGCCGTTGATGAAAAAACTTTACTAAACATCGGCGAAAAAATCTTAACGATTTCTCCGCAGATTAAAGTGTTCGAAAAAATCCGCAAACTTTATGATAATCAAAAGGAAAAACTACTCAAAAATCGGTTGGCGGACTGGGCAATCGCCGAATATCTGGCGTACGGCACCTTACTCACCGAAGGCGTTCCCATTCGCATCGCCGGCCAGGATTCCAAGAGGGGGACCTTCTCCCACAGGCATGCCGTGCTTTATGTGGAAGATACGGAAGAGGAATACGTACCGCTTAACCAGGTTGATCCCGATCAGGCCCCGTTCCGCATTTACAATTCGCTTCTGTCGGAATACGCGGCGCTGGGATTTGAATACGGCTATTCCTGTGCCACGCCTAACGGGTTAACTATCTGGGAGGCGCAGTTCGGAGATTTTATTAACGGCGCACAGGTGATCATTGATCAGTTTCTGGCCAGTTCGGAAGCAAAGTGGAATCGGATGAACGGGCTGGTACTTTATCTTCCTCATGGGTACGAGGGGCAGGGACCGGAACATTCGTCCGCTCGCATGGAACGCTTCCTGGAACTTTGTGCCAATGATAATATGCGGGTGGCCAACTGTACCACACCGGCCAATTTATTTCATCTGTTACGGGAACATATGAAATTGCCGTTCCGGGTGCCGCTGGTCCTGTTCACTCCTAAAAGCCTGTTACGGCATCCTGAGGTGGTAAGTCCGGTAGAGGATTTTACCTCCGGTATTTTCCGGGAAGTGATCGACGATGGCCTGTCACAAACGCAGAAAGTAAAAACCGTGCTTCTTTGTTCCGGAAAAATTTATTATGACCTGTCGGAAAAA
This sequence comes from uncultured Calditrichaceae bacterium, assembly GCA_964547355.1. Classification (GTDB taxonomy): domain Bacteria; phylum Calditrichota; class Calditrichia; order Calditrichales; family Calditrichaceae; genus CAZJNP01. The sequence goes on along the minus strand of CAZJNP010000076.1, from coordinate 8,008 downwards.
AGAAGGCAGGACGGGCGCCGGGATGTGGCCATAATACGCATGGAACAACTCTACCCCTTACCCGAACCTTCCCTTAAAAAAACGCTGGACCGCTATAAAAATGCCGAACGTTTTATCTGGGTGCAGGAAGAACCGGAGAATATGGGGGCATGGCCTTATCTGTGTCGTGCTTTTCGGTTGAGAACATTGGAACTGGTGTCCAGGCCGCCGAGCGCCACGCCGGCCACCGGCTTTCATCGCCAGCATGTGCTGGAACAAAAGGCGTTGGTGGAAAAAGCGTTTGGATTCTAAATGATGGATATTAAAATGAATAGAAGGAAAGGACGCACACCGATTCCATCGCTTTCGTAAGCAGTTTTTATTTTAACGATGGAATAGATTTTTAAAGTGGATGTTTAGATTACAACGAAATAAAAGCAAACGAGGGAAATAAAAATGACTGAGAAAACTTCCGGTCAAGTGGAAAAAATTAGCATAAAAGTGCCTGCTTTGGGCGAATCTGTTACCGAGGTTACGATCGGCAGCTGGCTTAAATCGGACGGGGACTTTGTGGAAGCCGATGAACCCATTTGCGAAATCGAATCGGAAAAGGCCACACTGGAATTGCCGGCAGAAAAAGCCGGTATCATCAAAATATTGTTTCCAGAAGGCCAGACCGTAAAAGTGGGTGAGGTGATTGCAGAAATTCTGGTAAAAGAAGATCGCCTGGTCTCAGATGAGAAAAAAGCGGCAGCAGCTCCGCAACCACCGGCTGCCCGGGAAGGGAGCGGCGAAAACGAAGAAATAACCCCTACCGTCCGCGTTTCTCCGGTGGCGGCTAAAATGATGGCAGAGAAAGGAATTCCTGCTTCCGGAATAAAAGGGACCGGCCCGGGAGGCAGGATCACCAAAGAAGATGTGCTTAAAGCAGTGAAAGAGAAAGAAACGGCGCAGACCGTCGCTCCAGTGATTCCCGCGGTTAGTCCAACCATTTCTTCGGAGGATGAGAATTACTGCGACGAGTTCGGACGGCACGAACGGCGCGTGCCTATGTCTACGCTGCGTAAAACCATTGCCAGACGTTTGGTGGAATCCAAAAACACCACCGCCATGCTGACCACTTTTAACGAAGTGGATATGTCGGCCATTAAACAGGTGCGCGATCAGTACCAGGAAACGTTTTTGCAAAAATACGGCGTAAAGCTTGGATTTATGTCGTTCTTCGTTAAAGCGGTTTGTATCGCTCTGGAGGAATTTCCGGTGATTAACGCTTCTGTCGACGGCGAGAATATAGTGTATCACGATTACTGCGACATCGCCATAGCAGTGTCCACGCCGTATGGTTTGGTGGTGCCGGTAATTCGAAATGCGGAGCGGCTTTCTCCGGCTGAAATCGAGGCGGAGGTTGCCCTACTGGCGCAAAAGGCGCGCGACAAAAAGCTGAGTATTGATGAAATGAACGGCGGCACCTTTTCAATCACTAACGGCGGTGTCTTTGGCTCTTTATTGTCCACGCCCATCATTAATCCGCCGCAATCGGCCATCCTGGGAATGCACAAGATTCAGGAACGACCGGTGGCAGTGCAGGGCGAGGTGGTTATCCGGCCGATGATGTACCTGGCGATGTCTTATGACCACCGGATCATCGACGGCAAGGAATCGGTTCAGTTCCTGGTCAGAGTGAAAGAGCTGTTGGAGGATCCGTCCCGGCTGCTGCTGGAGGTGTAAGGGGCACGGACAACCGCAGGATTAAACAATCACTCTACGGCTTCCGGGGTGAGGTACAGCCGAAGCCGACGCAGCGACGGTTTTATTCAGGTTCCTTTCCTAATACACCCTTCACACGGCGCGGAGACAAATCGTTCTTCTAACTGTACCCGGGGCGATTTTATTCTACAAATTGTTTAAAATAAAATCGGTCATTAATTGATAAAGATGCAGCCGAACATCTTTCTGCCCGCCGATCATACTGTGATTCTTCTCCGGGTAGATCATTAACTGGAAAGGTTTGTTCAGAGCCTGGAACCGGGAAATCAACTGCATGGTGTTTTGCATGTGCACATTATCATCCGAAGCGCCGTGCACAATTAAAAGGCCGCCCCGATAGCGGTCGGCATAGCTGAGCACGGAAGTGGAATCGTATCCCGCCTTATTCTGTTCCGGCAATCCCATGTAGCGTTCGGTCCAGATATCGTCGTACAAACGGAAATCCGTCACAGGAGCCACGGCCACCCCGACTTTAAAATACTCTGCGCCTTTGATTAAAGCCAGGCAGGTCAGATAGCCGCCGCCGCTCCATCCCCAGATGCCGATACGTTCCCCATCGACATAAGGCAAGGATCGTAAAAACTTGACCCCTTCAATATGATCCCGCAAGGCATATTTCCCGATGTTGCCGTAGGCAAGATTTTTAAAGGCCTTGCCCCTGCCTCCAGTACCGCGCTGATCCAGTGTGAAAATAATATATCCCTTTTGAGTCAATAAAGTGTACCAGTAGCGATTGTGCGTTCTGCCCCAGACGTTTCTTACCAGCTGGGAAGCCGGGCCGCTGTATCCGTAAATAAGCACCGGATATTTCCGATTAGGATCAAAATTCAGTGGCTTGGTCATCATGGCCTTGATTTCTGTACCGTCGGATGTGGTAAAGGACAGAAATTCCGGAACAGCCACGGGGTACTGGTCCAGCGCTTTGATTTTATTTTCTGTTAGCAGCCGAATGTGTTTACCAGCTGGGCTGGTTAGCCAATTTTTGGTCGGAGTGTTCACATTGGAAAAGTAATGCATGAACACGCTGAAATCCGGGGAAAAATTCGCCGAGTGTGTTCCCGGTGCATTCGTCAATTGCTGGAACCCTGTTCCGTCCAGGCGGATTCTGAACAGTTGCCGTTCGCCGATATTCCCTTTATTGGCCTGAAAATAAACCATTCCGGCTTGTTCGTCCACACCGTAAACACGGGTCACTTCCCACTTTCCGGTGGTCAGTTGTTTCTTTGTCCCGTCTTCCAGATCGTAAAGGTAGATGTGATTATATCCGTCTTCCTCCGATGTTTTCAGCATGCGTCTGTGATCGTTTAAAAAGAAAATATCATCGGTGACGCTGATCCAGCAGGAATCTGTTTCCGTGAACAGCGGTTTTGTCTGGCCGGTTTTAACATCCGCAATCAAAAAATCCAGCCGGTTCTGAAGACGATTCATTCGCTCGATCAGCAGGTGGCGACTGTCTTTTAGAAAATATATTCTCGGGATGTAAATATCTTTTTGATTGCCCAAGTCCATCCATTGGATGCGTTGTGAAGCCAGTTCGAATACGCCGATCCGGACGACCGAATTGGGGTCGCCGGCCTTGGGATAATGTACGCTGCGTACGCGTCCGTGTTTTTCATCGAATTCCGTCCAGCTGAACACCGGAACCGTGGATTGATCAAAACGGTAAAACGCCAGATATTTCCCGTCAGGAGACCACTGCCAGCAATCCGCGCGGCCAAACTCTTCTTCATAGACCCAGTCTCCCAATCCGTTAAGGATTACATCAGAACCGTCGTGGGTCACCCGTATGGTACGCCCCTGCTGTAAATCTTTTATGTAAAGATCATGATTCAAAACATACCCCACCATGGTCTCGTCCGGCGAGAGTTTGGCGTGCCGGATGCGCGATTCTCCCTCATACACCGGTTGAATTTTCTTTGTTAACACATCGTAAACAAAAAAACGCGCGTCGTCCGGCCGGCGCCACACCCTTTTGGCGTCTGCTTTAAAAAGGATTTTGTCGCCGGAAGGGGAAAACCGATAATCCGAGAATGGCAGGGGTTGCCCGTTGACCGGATGTCGGAGTTCCGGAACTTGCAGCCATTCGGATTCCTTGCCTGTGTCTACGTCATGACGCATAATCCATGTTTTATCTGATGATTTGTCGAATTTTAGAAATGCAAAGGCCTTACCGTCGGGGAACCACTGCACGCCGCGCAGGGGCTGACCGCGAAACTGCGGCGATTGGAAAATCATTTCCACAGACAATTCCGGTTGCTCCTGTGCCAAGAGCGAATAGAAGGAAGCGAGCAGCAAAATTGCGGTAAAAAGTTTACGCAGCATTGGGAACCTCTTGTTAATAAATGATAAAATCGATTAAGTTTTACTTAACCAGCCCATTAAAACAGTTATTCGAAGGGCTAGCCCGGTTTTTTATGTGCAGCCCGGAAAGCTGTAGTTGAAGGTCTTTTTCCCGGACGCTTTTAAACACAAAAAAATAAAATAGACACAAGAGGCAAACGTTTCAAGTTTTCGCGTCGTGTCTGTTTTGCAGAAGCCGTTCAGGAAATGGAAATGGTCGTTAAAATTTCAATAATTATGCACCTGTTTGAGTAATTATTTTTCTACCATTTTACTGTTTTTGTGTGTAACTTTATTCTTTTCAATTATTCGATGACAATTGATGATGACATCCGGAGGAAGCTATGTCCGAAATGGTTTTATTAGGAGACGAGGCGGTGGCTATGGGCGCGATTCACGCGGGGATCACTTCCGCTTACGCCTATCCCGGCACGCCGTCCACCGAAATTCTGGAATACTTGATACGTTATGCGCAAAAAAACAACCAGCCGGTGGCGCAATGGTGCACCAATGAAAAGACGGCCTACGAAGCCGCGCTGGGCACCTCCTTTGCCGGGAAGCGCAGTCTGGTGGCCATGAAACATGTGGGGCTGAATGTGGCGGCCGACCCGTTTATGAATTCCGCTATTGTGGATATTCACGGCGGACTGGTTGTGGTGGTCGCGGACGATCCCGGCATGCACAGCTCTCAGAATGAACAGGACAGCCGGTATTTCGCCGACTTTGCCCGTATCGTTTGCCTGGAGCCGACCAACCAGCAAGAAGCTTACGAAATGACCAAAGAGGCCTTTGAACTTTCCGAACGCTACCATATTCCGGTAATGATTCGCCTGGTAACCCGCCTGGCGCACAGCCGTTCGGTGGTCTCGGTGAACGGGCAGAAAAAAGAAAATCCGCTGCAAAAAGTGGCCAATCCCTCCTCATGGATTTTACTGCCTTCCAACGCCCGCCGTCAATGGCACGAACTGCTGGCCGTACAGCAGGAGTTGAAAAAATACAGCGAGTCCAGTGGGCATAATCCTCTGGAAATAAATCCGGATTTTAAGGAGTTCGGCGTCATTACCACCGGACTGGCAAAAAATTATTATCTGGAAAATCTGCCGCAAATGGATGTCAAGCCATCCCATCTCCACATCAGTGCCTATCCGCTGCCTGCAGAAAAGATCCGGCAACTGGCCGCCCATGTGCAGAAACTCATCATACTGGAAGAAGGTTACCCCTTTGTGGAACGTTTTGTGCGCGGCGTTTTGCCCCAGCCGGTGGAAATTCTGGGCAAAGAAAATGGCCATGTGCCCCCGGAAGGCGAGTTGAATCCCGACAACATCCGGCCGGTGCTCGGTCTGTCCGAACGGGAGGCTAAGGTAAAAACAAATTTTCCGCTCCCCGGCCGTCCGCCGCAGTTATGCCCCGGTTGTCCCCATGCCGACACGTTTGATGCCATTAAAAAAGCCCTGGCGGATTTCGAACAGACCATGGTAACTTCCGATATCGGCTGTTATACGCTGGGCGCACTGCCGCCTTATTCCGCCATCGAATCCACGGTAAATATGGGCGCTTCCGTGGGAATGGCCAAAGGCGCGGCCGAAGCCGGATTCTATCCGGTGGTGGCCGTCATCGGCGACAGCACCTTTTTGCATTCCGGCATTACGCCTTTGATTGACGCCGTTGCCCACAATACCAACATGACCCTGATTATTCTGGACAATGAGACCGTGGGCATGACCGGCGGACAGCCCACCATGCTGCCATCTTCGCGGTTGGAGAGCGTGGTCACCGGTATTGGCGTGCCCCAGGAACATCTGCGGATTTTAACCGCACATCGAAAATTCACGGAAGAAAATACCAGAGTCATCCGCGAAGAAATTGATTATCAGGGACTTTCGGTGATTATTGCAGTGCGCGAGTGTGTGGAAACCGCGAAACGCCATAAAAAGGAACGGAGGTGAGCATGAAATACGATATGATTTTGGCCGGTGTGGGCGGTCAGGGCGTCCTTTCCGTCTCGGCGATTATTGCTTCCAGCGCCATGAAAGAGGGACTTTATGTCAAACAGTCCGAGGTGCACGGCATGTCTCAGCGCGGCGGCGCGGTTTATACCAATCTGCGCCTGTCGGACCAGCCTATTTACAGCGATCTGATTGCCAAAGGAACCGCTGCCATGATATTGAGCATGGAGCCACTGGAAAGTTTGCGCTACCTGGATTATCTCCGGGAGGACGGATATCTGATCACCTCCGAAGCGCCGGAAAAAAATATTTCCGATTATCCGGATCTACCGGAACTGTTGGAAAAAATCAGAGAGCTGCCAAACGCCATCACCATTGATGCGCACCGTTTGGCCTTACAGGCCGGATCGGGCAGGGCCACCAATATGGTTTTAGCCGGCGCGGCTTCGCACTGTCTGCCGATTAAAGAAGAAACCATGAAAGCGTTCATCAGGGAATTGTTTGCCCGTAAGGGGGAAAAGGTGGTGGAAATCAACCTGAAGGCGTTTGACCTGGGAAGGGAAGCGGGGAAAAGCAGCTGAAGTTCAAGGTTAGGTATGTATCTAATTCGGGATAGGTTTTGAACCCGTTCCGAATAGGTGGACCGGGTAGCCGCACGTCAGTACATCAGTACAAGTGTGCGGTTACCGGTTCATTAACCGGCTGCTGCTTCCATGACCATTTCATTCCGAAGGGATTCCGTAATATTATCTATTGTTGTGTTTATTATGTATAGAAAAGATTTTATCTCTGCTGTCCAAATTAAATTCACATTTAGCTTATTTGGGAAAAGTCTGACATCCCCGTCCCAATTTTTCTACGTCGAAACGCGCATAAAAGGATGCATGCCTTGTTTTTTGTAAAATATTAGAATAACTTAGCATATTTATCAAAATAGTTACCAAACAAAGCAGGAGTTACATATGGGACAACACTTATCTTCTGTTGACCAAAAGATTAATCAGATATTGGCAGCATCGGATCGCATGGTGCTTTCCACTTCCTCGGACGGTCTCAGTTCAGGCGCTTCCGTTTTCTACGCGCAGGACGGATCGGATTTAATCTTTTTTACCTTTAATCCTTCGCGCAAAGCCGAACAAATCCGCGTCAATCCCAGAGTGCAGGCGGTGATCTGGGCGAAAGACTCAGAGGAAATTAAGGGCTTGCAGATCGAAGGGCGTTGCTATCAAATCAAGGATAAAAAAGAACAGGAAAAAGCCTACCAGTTAATTCTCAATACCACGCAGGCGTTTAAACCCTTTATGGACGACGAGTTCTTAATTAAAAACAAGGTGACCGGCTATTACCGGTTAAAGCCCACTTTAATTAAGTATATCGATTTCCACGCCGATCCACAATTCGAATGGCGGGAATACCCGGAAAATCAACCAGGCGTAGTGCGTGACGCTCTACAGTCGGTTTTCAGCCGGCTGGGGTTATGGGTGCGGGCCGTTCGCGCGCCGTTTTTTACGGCGACGATTGTTCCCATTTTACTGGGTGCGGTGATCGCATACAACGAACTTTTTAAGCTGGGTGCCAAATCGTTCTGGGATTGGAGCCATTTCTGGCTGATTTTGATCGGCGGCATTTTTGCCCAGGCTGGTACCAATCTGGGTAATGATTATTTTGATCACACCAGCCAGAATGATGAATTCAACCGCAGTTTTAGCCCCTTTAACGGCGGCAGCCGAATGATCCAGGCCGGATTGATCAAACCATGGAAAATGTTTCTGGGGGCGGTGCTGTTTTTCCTGGCCACCATGTGGATCGGTTTTGGGCTGAATAAAGCAATCACAGGCGCATACTTCGCCAACAGCCCTTTGCTTTGGATTGGCATCGCAGGTGTGGCGTTGGGGTTTTTGTACACCGGGCACCCGGTGCGTCTGGGGTATCGTGGCTGGGGCGAGCTGTCCATTGCGCTTGGGTTTGGTCCGGTG
>CAZJNP010000075.1:0-9755 GCA_964547355.1 uncultured Calditrichaceae bacterium | reverse complement strand
GATTTTTGAAACATCGCAATGGTTTCCGGAAGCGATCACCCGGCACAACGATCCGACATTGTCTTTCTATAAACTAAGAATGTTGACAGATTTCGGTTTAAGTATTGAAGATGAAGGCATGGAGGATATTGTTAGAAAAGCGGTCGAGCATGTCGAAAACGGTCTTTTTGCAATAAGACAAGAATTGCCGGAAAAAGGTAATGGGTTTAAAAAGCCAAATCCCAAGGCTGATGAATGGCACGCCTTACCTTGCGATTCTCCTTTGATTACATATACGTTACTTCAGTTAGGTTATACCGCACCCGTTGTGATGCAGAGTGTTGACCGGATCAAAGAAAAATGGAAAGCCCCACAGGGGTGGTTCTGCCACTTTTTCTTTGTAGATGGTTTGTACAAAAAAATACAAATTGGCTGCCCAATGGCCGGTTTAATGGCTTTGGAGGTGTTCTCAAAAATCTCCGAACTTAAAGAGGCGGAATATGCAAAAAATGCATACGAACCGATTAGATTTCATAAAGAATATGGAAAGTCCATGTATTATTTTGGTCGATCAAAAAAGTTTTGGACGCTAAAATATCCATACGTATGGTATAATGCGCTCTATTTGGCCGAAGTATTAACAAGATTCGAATTTTTAAAAAATGATGCCCTGGTAAAAGAATTAATAGAATGGATAGAACAATCGCAGGATGAAGACGGAAAGTTCAAGCCAACGTCAATGTTTATGATTTATAAAGGCTGGGATTTTGCGAACAAAAAGGAGCCCTCTCCGTGGATTACTTATTTGTGTTGTAAGATATTAAAAGAATATTATACAAAATCTGCATAATTAATAGAGCCAGTTTGCGTGGGTAAAAGTATGAAATCACAAATTTTTGTAAGGACCGGTTCAATTTTACTCTGTTTTATCATTGTTGTGCTGGGGTGATGTAATAATAAAGTGGATAGGGGAGGATAATATGTCAGTGATTAATAAATTGGCTTCTGCTCAGGGAAGACGTGATGATGTACCTAACCAGGAACTCGCAAAAGAATTAGTAGCAACTAAATCAATCAAGGACATTCAAGAATTAGTTGCGAATCTGAGGAATCAAAACCGTAATATACAGAGCGATTGCATCAAGGTGTTGTATGAGATCGGTTACCTCGCTCCTGAACTCATCGCAGAATTCGCGGGGGAATTCCTGGCGCTTTTGGAAAGTAAAAACAATCGTATGGTGTGGGGAGGTATGATCGCTTTGTCAACGATTGCGCCATTGCAGGCCGACAACCTTTTTGAACATCGCGAAAAAATCAAAAAAGCCATTGAAAAAGGGTCAGTAATTGTTGTAGATAGGGGAATTAAAACCCTGGCTATAGTGGCTGCTCATAACGAGGAATATTGCCATGAGCTCTTCCCCTATCTGTTGAATCATCTGGCTAACTGTCGGCCAAAAGATGTACCCAGAGATGCAGAAGCGATTCTGGTGGCGGTGAATACAGAAAACAAGATGGAATTTATTGAGAAGATCAGACACAGGATGGAGGACATGCGACCTCCCCAGATAAAACGTTTGAACAAAGTCATTGCCGCCGCAGAAAAGCGTTGAGATACGAAAAACTTTGTTGCAGGTTCTTATGGCAATAATTGATTATTCAACAAGCGCTCGGGAAGAAAGAAAGGCATGCGCCAGATTATTTGAATTTAGAAAAGGATAAGTCCTATGCCGCATTGCATGGCTAAGTTTCAATTGATTTATATTTAAGGTAAACCATCCAAAGTGCCATAGTACTTGATTATTAAAATTAGGTTGGTCCGATTGATTATCTTGCCAATATCATCTTGCCTGTAGATGAAAACTAGTCGGAACGAAGATGATAAAAATAAATCCCGGGAGGTACTTCTGGCCTGCGGCGTCGGTTGCATTCCATTCCACCTGGTACATCCTGTGGGTAAGCGGGCCAAGGACAAGAGATTTAATTTTTTCCCCGGAAATGTTGTAAATGTCAAGATTCACGTTTATTAATCCAACCTTTAGATCGGGAATGACAAAACGAATGGTTGTTGCCGGATTAAAAAGGATTAGGGAAATTCTGATGTAAGGAAAATGTTTTGGGTAGATCACCCTGTTCAGGGCTAACCTCAGTATTGGTTACATGTGGCATCGCATATATCGGACCATGTTCCGTACGTGTTCCGTTCACATCTAAGTCCACCAATTTTTACCAATAGATTGAACCGTTAAATACTGAGCGGTCAACAAATGAGTAAGTACGCACTTGTGATGAATTGCCACTCCCTTTTAAAGCGTCATTACTTTGATATGAATCAATAAGTTCATATCCCTGGTCTTTTTATTGTGAGCGCTTGTTTTATTGCCCGTGTTATCGGGCGTGCGTGATGAGTGGCTTTTGTCCCTTTTCCCTGAAGCCGACCAGGATGCGTTCTGCTTTGTTAGTCGGTACCGTTATAAAAGAAAATTTGTCCAGCACTTTAATATCATGAATATGTTGGGTTTTAACGGAGGTGCGATCGGCAATAAGAGCCACTAATTTTCGGGCGTTGATGCGATCTTTTTTACCAAGGGCCACAAAAAGCCTGGTTTTGCCATTTCCATTCGATGGCGCATTCCTGGTTTCAATTTCACGCACTTCACCGTAAGATTCAGGGTTGAGTTCTTCTGCAAAACTATAGCTTAACACTGCCGCCAATATTTTTTCAGGATCATTGTCTTCCAGCAATTTTTTAGCCCAGTTTTCATATTTGACGTCCATCTCATTTTCAAGCATTGCGGTTAAATCTTCATAGATCTTCCGTTTTTTGGCTTTAATAATATCTTTTACTGTAGGTACGCTGGATTTTTTAATTTCTGTTTTAGCAATTCGCTGAATAAACATCAGCCGTTTGTATTCGCCCGCTGTAACAAACGTCATGGCCGTGCCCTCTTTACCGGCTCTTCCCGTACGTCCGATACGATGGACATACGATTCCGGGTCCTGAGGCAAGGAATAATTGATGACATGGCTCAGATTCATTACGTCAATTCCGCGGGCAGCCACATCCGTTGCCACGAGGATATGAATTCTTCGTTTTTTAAATCGATCCAGAGTTTTCTCCCGTTGCGCCTGGGAAATATCGCCGTGAATGGCCTCAGCGTCGTATCTGCGATTGATTAATTGGGAAGTGACGGAATCCACGTCGTTTTTTGTTCTACAAAAAATCAGACCGTAAAAATTTTCTTCTATGTCCATGATCCGGCAAAGCGTTTCCAATTTATCGGAAGACTTCACTTCGAAATAGATTTGTTGTGTCAGATGGGTCGTGGGTTTTTCTTTTTTTACCCTTAAAAGTTTGTATCCGTCCATATACTTATGCGCCAGGTCTTTTATCCGCTGGGGTATGGTGGCGGAAAATAACAGCGTCCTTTTAGCGGGGTTGGTATGTCTCATGATCTCTTCCATATCGTCAATGAAGCCCATATTCAACATTTCATCCGCTTCATCAAGAATCAGGTGGCTGATGTTTCCCAACTTAAGTGTTTTCCTGTTGAGATGATCGATCACGCGCCCCGGAGACCCCACCACAATATGTACGCCTTCTTTTAAGCTTCGTAATTGACGTTCGATGGACTGTCCGCCATAAATGGGAACAATTTTAATGTTTTTATTTCCTTTAAGCGAATCTATTTCTTTAGCAACTTGAATTGCCAGTTCCCGTGTGGGCACCAGAATAAGCGCCTGGACGGTTTGGGATTGGGTATCCAGCATTTCAATCAGCGGGAGGCCGAAGGCGGCAGTTTTACCGGTGCCTGTTTGTGCCTGCGCAATGATGTTTGTATCATCCTGCAGCATTAAGGGTATGGTCAGGGCCTGAATAGCGGTTGGCTTTTCAAACCCTTTTTTGGAAACGGCGTTTTGAGTGTTTAAGGAAAGACCAAGGTCGTTAAAAGTTGTTTCGTTTGTCATCTTACTCTCGTTATCAAATGATTATTTGTTTCTTTAATTACAGCCAATAAGTATAGACTATTAAACCGGTTTCTCCAAATAAATAAATTCGTCTATTTTTACCCCCATGCAAATAAGAACATATTACTCTGAAAAATGAAGAACTAAAGCAATTTAAGTCATAAAAATAAGAGAGGGAAAAGCAGGAAGAACCCTTGAATGGCATAGGCTCAAACAAGAAGTAAAATGTTGAAAAAATGAAGATGGACTGGATTTTAGGAGATGAAATGAAGAAATTACAGATAAAACCGCAGATAAATAAAACGGGGGGAAGAGATTATGAACAATGAATTCAGGTTGTATGAAAAAGGAGTAGAACAATATCCGCCGGGAGCCATTTTACTGAACAATCTTGTTATGGTGGTATGGATTTTACTGGGTACCGTGGCCTGCTGGCTGGTAAATCCTCTGGTGGCGTGGATGTTTTTGGCCTTAGCTGTGCTTATGATTTATGTGGTATTGCGAAAACTGGTTTGCACCAACTGCTACTATTACGACCGCTGGTGTCATATGGGGTGGGGAAAACTATCGGCGCTCATGTTCAAAAAGGGAGACCCGCAAAAGTTCAGCACAAGTGCGGGAATAAAAATGGCACCTTTCGTTTACGGCGCGCTTACGGTAATCCCTATTATCCTTTTGCTGATTTCGATGGTCACTAATTTTACGCAATTAAAATTGACGTTGTTGATTTTAATTTTAGCTGTCGGCTTTTACAGTGGTACGATCAGCAGAAAAAAAACCTGCGCGAATTGTAAAATGCGGTTGGTCTGTCCCGGAAGCGCAGTCAGATAATTTGAAGTTGTTAGTTTTTTGAAGATATAATCGGGTCTGGTTAGTTGGGACTGATCTGTTTTATGTGTTCACTTAACTAATGGCAGGGGAGAAAATGAACATGCGTTTGGGGGGGCCCCCCCTCCTTTTGGAACGTTGTTGATTTTCGTTTCCTTATTACTTGGCCAGGTGCCTTTGTATAAAAACTCGGCACAGGATTTTGCCCATCGGGTCGTGCTTGTTGATCTGAAAAAAGGCGATTTAATTTGTTTGCATGCAATGGGGGTTGGCAGATTTGTGGTATGCTTCTGCTGCGTTGATCAGGATCCCATTTACTTGTTGTCAGAAGGGGGCAAGGGCGTTCTCTCTTTCGCTATTGATATGTTGTGGAAACGTAAGCGAACAATCCGCAAGGGTTTGAAATTGGGCGCGCTGGCACGCTAATATCCAGAGAGTAGGCGGAGTGCACCCGGGATTTTTTACACTCATGGCAGGTATGGGAGTAAGCTGATATTAATTTTTGGTATGTCGAGGAATCAGGCCGATTTTGTTATGAAAATTGGCGCTGCTTCATTATCTTTGTAGGAGTAAGTGTTTAATAATCCTTACCAATCCGGTTGTACCGGTTGGTTGACGTCTGATTATGTCAGTTCGGGTTTGAGGACGGCTAATCAGAAAAGGCTTTAACTTATGGGAGTTGTTCATGTATTTCAAAAAAATCATTCTTATCGTTGTTCTGTTTAGTTTTTTTAATCAGGCATTTTCCACGGGAAAAGTGTATTTGGTAATCGGATCGGACACCGCCATCTGGACAGGAATGAATGTGGCGCGCTTTCATTGCACCTATGACCAGTCGTTGTACACTGACCCCAGCCGAAACGCTTACCGGGTTATGGACCCGGCCTTTAGAGCTGATCTGGTCGATTCCTACGGACAGCCGATGAAAATGACCTGGTGGATGATGGCCGGCAATATTTTCCGCTACGCAACCAATACCAACGTCCCTGTACCTAATATTATGACTCTGTACTTAATGAAAAAATACCACAGCGAAAATATTTTGGCCAACGGCGATGAATTGACACTGCATTACCATACCTTTGTTTGGACGGATTACGACGGCGACGGAAGGTATTATTGGAATCAAGCTAAGAATTTTTTGGAGTCCCTGGATGATTTTAATGTGACGTTGGCGCAGTTTCTTCTGGAAGAACAGGTCTTCCCGGTATCTTTCCGCAGCGGATGGCATTATATGGATAATGACTGGCAAAAATATTTGGACGATCGGGTTTTGCCTTACAGCTTGCACAACGACTATCCGGCCAAACGTACAGAAGACCCGGAACCGATCGATAATATCTATGATTGGTCGCAGGCGCCTTCGGCGTTTGTGCCGTACCGCCCTTCGCGTGAAAATTATCAGCTCCCCGGTGACGGTCCCGGATGGCAGGTGCGTTCTGCCCATATATGGAAGGCGCGAGTAAACGATTACATGGACACGGTATTTGCCGCCGCCCAACAAGGAACGGATCAGGTCGCCTGTTTTTGGGGACACTTGCCGGAATCCGATTTTCTGGAAAATTTGCAAAAGATTGACAGCGTGGCGCATCATTGCGAAGAAAAATATCCGGGGGTAAAATTCCGCTACTGCACCGCCGTCGAAGCCATGCAGCGCTGGCGGCAGGTCACGGATTTTGAAGCGCCCGTACTTCAGTTTAGCGATGAGGTTACAGGCGATGAGGTCTATTTTAATATTGAATCGGACGAGCCCATTTTTCAACAGCAACCCTTTGTGGCGGTTAAAAATATTTATGAAGAATATTTTGTGCTGGAATGCGAGCAAACCGGTATCAACCAATGGAGAACCGTTCAGCCCGTTCCGCTTAGCACACTGGCAAAAGCGGGGGTAACCGCTTGCGACAGCCTGGGTAATCAGGCGATGGCGTTTATTTCCTATCTTCCCAATGACGCTTTTATCGACAATCAAGATCAGGGATACGCAGAAACGCAGGGGTACTGGAGCACTTCCTCGTCCTATTCCTGGGGGACAGATTCCAGAACAGCCATATTAAGTGAGAATGATTCGGCAACGGCCGTCTGGACTTACTCTGCTCCGCAAGCCGGTAACTATAATATTTTTATTCAATTCCCGGATTTGGAGAATCGCGTGGAAAGAATGCGCTTTCGGATTCTTGTGAATCAGCTGGGAGTGGACACTGTTGAAGCGACTTCGCTTTTACCAGCCAAACAGTGGGATTATTTATCCACTGTCCAACTGGACCAGGCTAGTGAGATCGCCGTGGAGATGGCCGCCACAGGAAAAGGCCAGGCCGGAAAGCAGCTGGTAGCGGATGTGGTGAAAATTACGGCTCTGGTGCGGGAAAAGGATATCGCGATCAGTGAAGAATTGATCGATTTCGGGCAGGTGAGCGAAGAAGATACGGCGGATTATGTTTTGACCATTGCCAACCGGGGCATTCAAAACTTGCAGGTATTTCAGATTTATTCGCAAAACCAAACCATTTTGGTCAATCAGGAATTGCCCATCACCATTCCGCCCATGTCCGACATTGAGGTGACGTTATCATTTGCTGCTGTGGAAATCGGAACGATTCGGGACACGTTAATGATTGTTTCCGATGATCCCCAAAAACCCACGCTTACTTTAAGCATTTCTGCGGAAGTGACTCCCTATTTTCATATTATTGATAATGAAGACCTTGATCAGTACCAGGAATATGGAAGCTGGCATTACAGCGTAGCGAATATATACGGCCCTACCAGCCGGTATGCATACCTCAATGCCAGTCCCAGGGCTTCGGCGTGTTTTCATACGCAGTTAAAAAGAAGCGGCATTTATGAACTTTTTGAGATCGTCCCTTCTACGGTGAATTCCACAGACGATGCTCTGTACCAGGTAAAGGTTGACGGACAGGTGCAGGCCTCTTTTCATGTGGATCAAAACAAAGGCAGCGGGAACTGGGTAAGCCTGGGTAAGTTGTTTTTACCGGCTGATACGGATATTGAATTATGGGTGATAGATACGGGACAAAGTTCCTACGGTGATGTGATTCGAACCGACGCGGTACGTTTTTCGCTTGTGGAAGAAGGTACGGACATTGAAAGCCGGGAAGGCGTGCATCCGCCGACCGTCTTTCGTCTGGAGCAGAACTATCCCAACCCGTTTGGCGAAAGTCACTCCTTTCGGAGCAACTCCAGAACGATGATCCGGTATCAAATCGGAAGGGGAAACGGGCAACCTGTGCGGGTGGATTTGAGCGTTTATAATACGCTGGGACAAAAAGTGTTCACCCTGGTTAATAAAATGCTGCCCGCCGGGAGTTATCAGGTGGAATGGGATGCATCGGATTTTTCCAGCGGTATTTATTTTTACCGGCTGCAGACAGACCAGGGTTTTGTATGCACCAGAAAACTTATTTTGTTGAAGTAGTGCATCTGGGATGAGGCATGGTTTTTGATGAATATTATATCTGTTATGATGATCTATAAAATTTGCCCCGGGCAATGGCTTCATTAACTAATTCAAAATAAAAGATAGGTCGCTTTCGCGAATGAAAGTTGAATCCGCCTCCGGTAAACCGTAGATTCCGTTTCGGTCGGTGAATACGACTGTATCATGAATTGGAAAATAAAAAGGCCGTTTATATGATGAACCAGGATTTCAACTCAACCACCATAAGCCTGGCGTTTCGTTTTTACGCCAGAGCGTTAGTTTACCCGTACGATGAACTGACCCATGAATTCCAGCATCTGTTTCGGGAAATGGAAAAACACATCCGAACCGAAGTGGATAATACGGTGGCGGCTAAGGTGCTGGACGTGCTTAATTATTATCAGGGCGAAGAGATGGGCGCTCTGCAGGCGGAGTTCACACGCTTGTTTACCTCCACCTTTGACGCCTCGCCGGTGATTCCCCTGCATATCGCCGACATCGCGCCCGAAATCGACCTGGTGGCTCTGAACGACATTTTGCTGGAAAGCCCGCTCTACATGCAACTGGAAGACCATCCCGATTCTGTTCCACAGGTTTTAGATTATTTTTCTTCTGTTCTGCTGGAAGAACCGGAAAGCGCGGAACAATTTTTTTCAGAATTTTTAAAGCCGTCCCTACCCCGGCTCAACGAACGCATTTACAAAGGCACCAGCCTGAATTTTTACAAAGAAGTGGCGCGTGGTCTGAACGAACTGGTGTATCTGCTGGATCAGGGATAAAATCCAGGCAGGGTTTCTTGCTTCTTTAGCCGCCGGTACGAGGACAGGCCTGACCGGCCGGATAACATATGGCAATTCGAATTGAAAATAAGCATATTTCGTTAAGTGTGCGAGACCTGCTTTTGCCCTCTTATCGTCAGCAGATGGTATCTTCGTTTCCCTTGCCGCAGCGCGGGTTGCTGGGACGGCAGGCTCAAACCAAAGTGCAACAGCAGAAAGACCGTCAGTACGGATTATTCCATAGCGAATACTACATCCAGCGCACCTACCCTTTTCGGGATTACCAGTTTACCATTACCGGACGCATCGATGGCGTGTTCCGGCTAAAGCACCGGGCTGAAATCGAAGAGATTAAATCGGTCATCCTAACGGCAAAAGAATTCTGCCAGCTTCAGGTGGAAAAATATCCCGAGTTTGCCGAGCAGGTGCTGTTTTACGCTTATCTGCTTCAGGATGAATTAGAAGGCGCAGAAATTACCGCCTACCTGATTTTAATCAATCTGGTGAACGATGCCAGCAAAAAATTCAAAATCCCCTACCATCGGCAGGCGGTGGAGCGTATGCTGCACCAGCGCATGGCGCAAATTCTGGAAACGGTGGAAAGGGAAAAGGAAATCGCCGCCCGCCGGGAGGAAATGGTCTCGAACATTACATTTCCACTGGCGGAAGAGCGTCCCCAGCAACAGGAAATGATCCGGACGGTTCGGCAATGTCTGGAAGAGCGGCAGCATCTGATGGCGTCCGCCCCGACTGGCACGGGCAAGACC
>CAZJNP010000074.1:0-9784 GCA_964547355.1 uncultured Calditrichaceae bacterium | reverse complement strand
GGTGCAGGTGACCTCGCGCCACTCAAACAGATGAAAAATAAAATAGCCGCCGATAAAGGTAAAAACCGGCAGCACATCCATAACTTTACGATTATGAAGAGATTCCATATTTATCCTAAATAATTCGATATTTGCGAATGCTGGTGTAAAATTCATTAATCAATACTTTGATCATGCCCGTGGCCGGAACGGCAAGGATCATTCCCAGAATGCCGAAAAACTGCCCGCCGATAATTACGGCAAAAATAATCAGCAACGGATGCAGGTTAACTGTTTTAGCCACCACCAGGGGCTGAACAAGCACGTTATCCAAAAGCTGAATAATAGCAAATGCGATGGCCACAAAAGCGATCTGATGCCCGCTGCCTCCGGTAATCAAAACAACGATAATGGCTGTCACCGCGCCTGCCAGCGGACCAACGTATGGGATCATGTTGGTCAGTCCAGCGAATACACCGATTAATATAAAGTAAGGAACGTTCAGAATCCACAGGGCAATAATCGCCAGAACACCGATGATTAAAGCGTCAAAAAATTGCCCGCGCAGGTATCCACCCAGCTGCTGATCCGTTTTGTAAATTAAATTCAATGTCATTTCGAAGTAGCGGTTCGGAATCATACTGATCAGCGATTTCTTGATCTGGCGGCCGTCTTTCAGGAAGAAAAACACGGCAAACGGGATGATGACCAACGTGGTGACAATAGACACCATGCTCCCGATAATGGAGAAGACCGAGCTGGTCAGACTGGAAATTAAAACATCCACTTTGCCCTTAAGATTGAGCTGCTCAACGTTAACAAAAGGCAATTGCCGCCGGATCCAATTTTCTACGGTATTAAAAAATTCAGATGCTTTCCCGCTTCTGAAGCCCTGCTCAATAGTGCGTAACTCATTGACCAGGGGAGGGATCAAAAACGAAATAATCCCCACAGCCACCAACCCCAGAATCAAATAAACCACAATTGTCGCCTGCGTACGCGTCAGGCCTTTATACTCGAAAAAAGTAACCATGGGATCCAAAATGTAAGCGATTAAAAATGAAATGATCAGAATCGTAATCGTCGAACTAATCGATACCAACACCCAGCCCAGTGCTACCAGAACCAGCAGAGCCAGGACAATTTTCAATACGCGTCCGATGCTATTTTCCATAATCAGAACCCGTTATTTTCTCTTTTCATATTGGGAGATTTTAAGCTTTAACTGCTGATTTTCCTGCGATGTTTGACGGAGACGTTCGGCAATCATCTGTGCCAGACGCTGAAGGATTTTGTTCCCGGTACGAGGTTGGGTTTCCAGCAGATGAAACAGGTCGGGCTGAAAAAACCCCAGCATTTTCAAAGGCGACGCCGCAGTCGCGGTCGCGGTGCGGGGGCTTTCCAGCAACAGGGCCATTTCGCCGAAGAAATCCCCTTTCGACAACACGGCCAGTGTCTTTTTCTCTTTTCCGAGTGTGATATGAACCGAACCGGATTCGATGATGTACATACCCACACCCGGTTCGCCTTCCCGGAAAATCACCTCGCCCTCCTGGTAACTGCGGCGGTGCAAAATGCGCTCTACCAGCTTAATCTCCCGATTATTCAAGCCTCTAAAAATCGGAATGCGTCTGAGTACACTGTATATATCTTCTTCTTTTTTTTCTTTCTTTTTAAAGATATTTCCCCAAACCGTATCTTCCCTCATAATTTCCTCTGTTTTAACTTTTTATTTAGCACTATCTACCATAGCACCGGTTTAAACCATCCTGCCGGATACGGGTCTTTCAAACACACGTCCGTAATTTTATCATCGTCCCGTCACCATCGAGACATTAGCAGGGGCAATATAAATTTTACAACATCAAGAGGCAAGGTTTTCCGGATGGTTGTTTGTTTTATGTCTGCTTTGTAAATTAATATTTATTTAATAACAGAAAGGATATGCCATGAAGTTCATGCTTTGGTTTTTTGTTTTTCTTTTTTCTGTCTCCGCCTTAATGGCTCAGGACAAAGCCTTTTACGAGAAAAAATTCATATGGAATAAAGAGAAAACCATTTTAACCGGCGATTTTTCCAAAATAAAAAAACCGACTATAAATGATTTTAAACAGCTTTTCCATCTCCCGCCGGTGCGGCAGGATACCACCGGCACCTGCTGGGCATTTTCCGCCACTTCTTTCCTGGAATCCGAGATTTACCGCTTGCACGGCAAGGAAATCAAGCTTTCCGAAATGTACACGGTGTACTGGGAATATGTGGAAAAAGCGCGTCGATTTATTCGCGAAAAAGGTAACTCTGCGTTCGGTCAGGGATCTGAATCCAACGCTGTGCTGGAGCGCATCCGGCAATACGGCTGTATGCCAAAAAGCGCTTACAGCGGTTTAATCAACGGACAGACCACTTACAATCACGACCCCATGTTTGACGAAATGTATGATTACCTGAAATTCTTAAAAGAACACAACTACTGGGATGAGACCGTGGGGCTCAACACCATAAAAAGCATCCTGAATAAATACATGGGCGCACCGCCTGAAACTTTTGAATACGAAGGAAAAACCTATACCCCCCAACAATTCCGCGATCAGGTCTGCAAAATTAACCCCGATGACTATGTGGGATTTATGTCCACCCTGAAAATTCCCTTCTTTACCAAAGGGGAATTTGAAGCGCCGGACAACTGGTGGCATTCTGAGGATTACTACAATGTGCCGCTAAACGTATTTTACGACGCCATTAAAAATGCCGTAAAAGCCGGATACACCATGGTGATTGGCGGAGATGTGAGCGAACCGGGTAAATACGGCTGGGAAGACATCGCCGTTATCGTGCCCTGGGATCTGCCCCAGAACGCCATTAACCAGTATTCGCGCGAACTGCGCATCTACAACCACACGACCGAAGACGACCACGGCATCCATCTGGTCGGTTACACCCATAAATACGGGCACGACTGGTACCTGATCAAAGATTCCGGATCAAGCTCGCGGTATGGCAAATACCAAGGCTACTACTTCTTCCGCGATGATTTTATTAAGCTGAAAATGCTGACGTTTATGGTTCACAAAGATGCCGTGACAGAAGTGCTGAAAAAATTCAACGAAAAGTAACGTCCCGTTAATGTAAAAAACGCACCAGCCATAAAATAACCAGACCGGCTAAAAATGCGATCAACCGGCGTACCCGTTCCGTTGAATGCTGGTGCACTTCCGGCAGCAAGTCGTCCGCTGCCACATGCAAAAAAGTCCCTGCGGAAAAGGCAATTAAATACCCAAGCTCCGTGTGGCTGGTATTCTTGAAAAAAATAAACGTGCTCACCGCGCCGATGGGCACCATTAAAGAAAAGGCCGTCAGGTATGCAAACAGCCGCCTGTTGGAGTAATGTTCTTTTATAAACAGACTGGAAAGAGAGAGCGAGGCCGGCAGTTTATGCAGAATGACCGCCAGAAAAACCACAAAACCCAGCTTTGGCACCAGAATTCCCGCACCCAGGGCGAGCCCGGTGATCAGGCTATGCAAAGATAGTCCGATGAAAGCCGACAATCCGACCCGGTGGTAATCGCAATGTTCGGAAGGGCAGGGATGTGTCATGATGAATTTTTCCAGCAGATAGAGCGTGAGAAAGCCGAGCAAAATGGGAACTCCGAGGTGCGGGCCAATGTACTCCGCGGCGTCCGGAATCATATGTAAAAAAGCGGCGGCCAGCAAGACACCGGCGCCAAAACTGATAAAAAGATGAATGGTGCGTGGGTCCCTACGAAAATAGAGCGGAATCAATCCACCGATCCAGGCAATGACAATAATGCTAATCGAGTAAACAATAAGTTGCGTGGCGTCTGAATTCATAATTAATCGGTCTTGTTTTTGGTGGGTTCGTTTTTCGGCCTAACGCGGATTAAACCTTCCTTTTCCGGGTATTTACCATGAATACCCTGATAGAACGCACGGATTTTTTCAAGGTCTGCTTCGATGTCTCCGCTCGGCCAGATGAGCGGACCAAAGCCGCCCGTCTTTTTAGGATAATCCAGAAAGGCCAGGGCGATGGGTACGTTTGCGGATTGAGCAATATAATAAAACCCCGTGCGCCAAAATTCCGTTTTTTTACGGGTGGCCTCCGGTGATAGCGTTAATACCAGTTGCTCAAATTGATTAAATGTATTTTGAATTTCCGTAACAAAGTTTTGTGACGTTTCACGGTTAATGGGCACACCGCCGGTCTTTTTAAGCAGCCAGCCTACCACCCCCTTAAACAACGATTGTTTACCCAGCCAATGCAAATTGACACCCATCGAAGTAAAGACCAGCAGACCGATCGGTGTATCCCAATTGGACGTGTGCGGATACCCGATCATGACATATTTTTTTTCTTTGGGTACTTCGCCCACCGCTTTCCAGCCGATTAATTTTAATATCCATCCTGATAAAATACGGATGAACGATTTTTCCCTTGCTTTTTTTTCTTTGATGATTTCAGTCATAACACGCTCTGCGTTAAATATCATTTATCCACTAAATGCTGTAAATCTAATCCTTTTATTAACCGAACACAAACCCGTATGATGAAAAACGCAAAAGCCATCATTCAATATTTCCGTTTGAACTGCGTACTGCTTGTTAAAAAAAGATAAACTGGATAGATCAATATATGTTTGTACACAATGGTGATTCTTTGTAAGTTCCAGCCTTTAATTGAGGAATAAGAATGAAGGATCCATTACAGCGCCTGGCACCCTTTTTTGTCATCTTTGCGGCCAGTTTGTGGGGCGTGGATGGAATTGTTTTACGGCCGTCGTTATATACCTTGCCCGTACCGCTGGTTGTTTTTATCGAAACCGCCATTGCCGCCGTAATTTTAACGCCCTTTTTTATCAAATACTTGCCCGAGTTAAAAAAGTTAAAACCCAAGGACTGGATGGCTTTTGTGGCCGTGGCCGTATTCGGCGGCGCGATCGGTACCATGGCCATTACCAAAGCCCTTTTTTACGTCAATTATGTGAATCTGTCCATTGTGATTTTGATCCAAAAATTGCAACCGGTCTTTGCAATTTCATTAGCGGCGCTTCTACTTAGAGAACGTTTACCCCGCACCTTTTTAGGATGGGCGGCCGCCGCGATTGTCGGTGCCTATTTTATGACCTTCGGATTTGAAACACCGGCGCTGGACACCGGAGACAAAACACTGCTCGCCGCACTGTTCGCCATCATCGCCACGGTCAGTTTCGCCTCTTCCACGGTGTTCAGCAAGCGCGCCCTGCGTCATGTGGAATTCAAAATGGGCACTTACTTGCGCTTCTCCATTACCGCTATTATTATGTTGATCATTATCAGCATTAGCGGCGATTTCGCCAGTGTCCCGAACATTACCCCCAAACAATGGCTTATCTTCGGATTAATCGTCGTCTCTTCCGGGGCGCCGGCCATTTTTCTTTACTATTCTGGTCTGATGCGCATCTCCGCTTCCGTAGCCACCATCTGCGAATTGGCTTTCCCACTGACCGGCATCATCCTGGAATATTTTGTCCATGGGAAATTGTTAAGTCTGCCACAGTGGTTTGGAGTAACCGTACTTATTGTAAGTATTCTTCGGGTAAGTAAATTGCAGGCGCAAATAGAACCTGCCGGAGATGTTAAAATTAACGGGCTTAACGAATAAGAATCATTTTTTTTGTTTGAATAAATTGGGTGCCTATTTTTAATCGGTAAAAATATACGCCGCTGGCCAGTCCATCCGCATGAAACGTCACCGAATAACGACCCCGGTTTTGTCTTTTGTTCACCAGTTCTTTTACCTTTTGTCCCAGTAAATTAAATACCGTCAGCTCCACGTCATCTGCTGTTGGCACAGTATAAGAAATCGTAGTCATCGGATTAAAAGGATTGGGATAGTTTTGGCCGAGCCAAAAGCTCAGGGGCCGTTCGTCAGTTCGGTCGGATTCCATATCGGTTAATTGACCGCCGGAGGTCGTTTTGAGTATCAACCCTTTAGGTCCTACTATCCAACCCTGGTTTTCATCTACAAAATAACAGTCATTGAAAACGCTGTCCGAAAATGCTTGCTGCCATTGCTTTCCGCCGTCTGTGGTCAGCCAGAGACCGTTGCCCACGGCCACCCCTTTTACGGCATTTAAGAACGCCAGCCTTTTTAGCCTTTCTCCGCCGGATAAATGACTGATTTTTTCCCAACTTTCGCCGCCGTCCTCGGTTCCATACAAATCACCGGAAGCGGAAAACAAGAAACCGATCTGCTCGTTCACGAATTGCAGTTGCACTATCTCTTCCTTTGTAAATTTTTGTACCGGATGCCATGTTTTCCCGCCGTCGTTGGTTTGGAGCAGGCCGGCCTCTTCTCCCCGGCCACAAAGGAAACCGTGTCGTGCGTCAACGAAGTCAAGATCATGGATTTCGTAGAAAGACGGGGGTGCCAGCAAAGTCCAATGCACGCCCTCGTCCGTTGTGTATGCCAGAAGACAGCCGGAAAACGGACTCCCTTTTTCTGACACATGATTTCCGGCGACCCAGATTTTATCACGGCCCGAAGTGGAGAGCAGCGTTAACTCCACTCCTTCCAACAAAACAGACTTATGCCATGTGGCGCCACCGTCAGTGCTTTTCAGAACAACTCCCGAGTCGCCCACAGCCCAGACCAAAGATGATCCGACATACAGAGCATCGTGCAAGCGGGAGTCCGTTGGCACGGAAGTTTGTTTCCAGACTCTTCCGCCATCTTCTGTAATGAGCAGGGTGCCCTGTTCGCCAACGGCCATTCCATGCAGCGCATCGCTAAAAACAACCGCGTTTAAATCCCTTTGAGTCGTGCTTAACATCTCCTGCCACGCTCCGGCGGTATGAAAATTCCAAACAGCGCTCCAACCGCTGTTTTGGCCTTGATATTTGCTGCGGATGCGCCAGTAATAGGTACGGTTTTGTTCCAGTTGCGGTAGCTCTACAGCGGACGTGTATATGTTTTGATTCTCATAAATCAGATTTGCAAAGCGCTCATCCTGTGCCACCTGCAAATGATAGGATTCCGCATCCGAGACGGACAACCAGCGCAGGCGTAGCGCGATCTCTTGCCCCGGGGCATGATTCCGCGGTTCGGCAGGCGCCGGAATGAGCTGCTTACCAGCCGTGGCTGTTTTTAGCACAAAGCCCATATTTCCGATAATCCAGCCATGATCCGAATCTGTAAAAACCACCTGGCGTAAACTGTAAGCGGTTCCCGTTTCCATAGGATACCAGGAACTACCGCCGTCTTCGCTAAACAGACCCGCGCCGGAACTTCCTACCGCCCAGCCTTGCGAGGAAGAATTGAAATAGATGGATCGAATATCGTACAACTTACCGCTTTGTTTCCGCGCCCAGGTAACGCCCCCGTTTGATGTGCGAAATATCTGGCCTTTTGTGCCACCAGCCCAGCCTGTGTCATGAGAGATAAAAAAGACCGTTCGCAGGGCGTCGTCTCCATCGAGAGCGTAAGTTTGCCAGCTCGTACCTCCGTCTGTGGTTCTAAAAACCACAGGCTTATACGCCATATTGCTCCAGTTCCCCCCTACAATCCACCCGTACGATTGATCCAGAAAAAACACCTGATAAAATTCGTAATCCACATCGGAGTAAAAAACTGACCAGGAATCGCCGCCATCGCTGGTCTTTAATATCACGCCTTTTTCACCCACCGCCCATCCAACCTGGTCGTCTTTAAAAGCCACGCTGCGCAGGATCGTGGTAACACCGGATGGTATTTGCTGCCAGGTGTGTCCACTGTCTTCACTCTTCAGGATTGTTCCGCCCCAACCCACTGCAATTCCTATGGATTGCGAGATGAATTCAACGCCTTCCAGATGACGATCCGTGCCGCTTGGCAGATTTTGCCATTCTGCTCCGCCATCGGTTGTTTTGAGCACGGTGCCAAAGGTACCCACGGCAATTCCCGTTTGGTTGTCAAGAAAAGACGCCGCACACAACATACGGCTGGTTCCGGTCCATTGTTTGCTCCATCCATTCAAACCGTTTAAAGTGGTAAACGTGAAAATGTCTGACCAGTAACTCTCCTCCGAGCCGTATAAAGCTTTGACCCGCCAGTAATATTTGCGATCGAACTTCAGGTCTTCCGGGACAAGAACCGTATCCGCCGTGGTTTCGTCCACCTCGAGATAACTAAAATCCATATCCGACGCAATTTGAATTTGATATGAAGGCGCGTTCAAATCCTGCCACTGCAACTCGGGACGACGTTCCACCCCGCCGCTTTTATTAACCGGGGCGTGTAACCAGGGGCCTTTTCTTTTGGTGGTAAAAGACCGAACATCAGACCAGGGGCCATTGCCCAGCAGATTCACCGCCCGGACGCGCCAATAATAACTACGACTGGTTTGTAATCCATGAATAACCGCGCTGGACGGATACGCAAGTGACGTTTGATAAACGGTTTGATTAAATTCGGAATCGGTGGCAACTTGTAAAATATAGGTACTCGCCTCGCGATCTTCCTGCCAGACACAGGTTAACGCCGTATCAAGCCCGACCGCTCCGTTCCGCGGCGTTTGCAGGAAAATCTTGTTTATAACGCTCAATCCACCGGTAACGGTCTTAAATATTTTCCCGCTGTCACCTACTGCAAATCCTAGGGATAGGTTAACAAAAAGTATATCGTTAAATGACGTATAAAGGGCGCTGGTTTGTTCCGACCATGTATATCCGTTGTTCAATGTACGCAAGAACCAGCCGTGGGCGTCCTTCCCGCCGCTAATCCATACCGTGTGGGAATCGGCCTGCGACAGGGCGTTCCATTGATATTCCGTTCCGGTTGTCACGACTTCCCAGGATGCACCGCCGTTTTCTGTTTTTAATATCGTTCCCTGATCGCCGGCAATCCAGCCGGTTTGCGAATCGGCAAAAACAATGGTCCTGAAATTAGCTTGAACCGGGGGAGAGACGGCTTGCCATATCGGAGAACCGTTTTCCATCCGCAAAATCATTCCGGAATCTCCCACACACCAACCGCCGGCTTGCGCGTCGAACCATAAACCATAGATCGCATGTTTTTCGGGAAGCGTAATTGGCAGCCAGGAGTTTCCTCCGTCATCCGTGCGTATCAAGGCCCCGGAATCTCCGGCAGCCCAACCGTGCAGGCTGTCCGTAAAAAAGAGGGTGTTCAGTTTGGTATGAATTCCTGTGGTCAGGCGTTGCCAGTTTTCTCCGCCGTTGCTCGTCTTCAGAATCACTCCGGAATCGGCGGATAAAAATCCAACCTTAATGCCGGGGAAAACCACATCCGTCAAATCCAAGGAATCTGCAACAACCTGGAGGGCCCAAGTCTGTTCTTTCGGCTGTTGAATTAGTAACACGCCGTCGGCACCGCATACGAATCGCACGCCATTGGTATTCTGGCTTATGGCATTCAAATCCGAGGTAGCCGGCGCCGGTTGGGGCAGCCACTGACCGTGGCCAGCCTCTATTAGAGTTAGCAGAAAAAAGAATATGAAATAATTCTTGAGTCTTAAAATCCCATTTGAAAGCGTCACTATCTCAATCCGATAACCGTTCCGTTCGCTTTCTCATTCCCTGAGCGAATTATCCTTACCATGTAAAGATATGTTAAAAAATGTCAAGCATCAATATTGATTATAAAGAAATGTCAAAAACATGGTTTTCTCAATGATAGGTGTCACAAGGGAAAAATATTCGAGCTTTGAAATACTTTGGCAGACGTTTAAGATGACGTGAGGGATAGGGAGAAAGATATAGGGTATAAAGTATCAAGGGGATGGACCATCTTTCCTTATACCCTATACCTTACTTC
>CAZJNP010000073.1:0-9874 GCA_964547355.1 uncultured Calditrichaceae bacterium | reverse complement strand
ATCCTGTAAGGCAGAGAGTACTTGGAAAAAATAGTTCCGGGGGATCGCCTCCGTTCCGAAAAAAACAGCCAGAATCTCTTTTGTGTTGGACGTGATGGAGGTGCGCAGGGAATCTGCCGTGGGGTTGCCGAAGATGCCCAGATCGTCCCGTAGGATCATTTTACCCCGGGCGTGGATTTCGGGACGGCTAATGCCCTGATACGTCTCGTTTTCGTCTCCGGTATCCACCACAATCGTCTCGCTGATTTTAGACGTATCGTAAAGTCCCATGGGCAGATGGTAGCGCGCTGAGACCAGATTGCCATATTCCACCAGATTGTTGATGCGGTACAAACCTTTTCCCTGCAAAAGTCTGCGCACCAATGCTTCAGAGGAGGGGCGATAGCGCGTTGGTTCCCACCCAATGCGACGGTACATTTTGCGTACCTGCGCCACGATTTCATCTTCTGCAGGACGCTTGTCGGCAAATTTTGTCCGTAAATCTTGTTCGAGCTTTTTGAGTTCCTTCTCAAAATGATCACCGCTGGGCTGCACGTTAACGCCGATGGTAGTGAGAATTCCAAATTGCAACCCGCCGAGTTTTTGTTGTACTCGGGAGGCAAGTTTAAAGACAAAAGATTCCATGTGACTCTCCGCAATATTTTATGGAAACGGTTTTCCCGGCCGCACCTTAAGGAATGACTTATCATCCGGATGGGTATAATTTATTTTTTTTATCCATGCAGAGAAAATTTATTTGGATAGAAAAAATTTGAATATTTGTCTACGACTTTCACGAATTTTCCGAAAGAAGATTTGCGATCAAACGCAGAATCTTACGATTTCTTTGTTTACTCCCTGGCTCTCGGTCCTCGGTCCTCGGCCCTCCAAAATATTTTCTTGGCTCATTTAAAAAATTTCCCGATATTGCGTCATCTTCTTTATTTGGATGGAGTTCGTTTAGCAACGGAGCTATTATGAAAACCGCTGTCCGCGCGCTGGTGCTGTTTTTTGTTCTTTTTTCTCTGATTCATGCCCAATCCTCGCTACGTTTGGGGAATAAAAAGCCCGTTTATTTAACCGGTATTTCCTATACGTTGGAATTCAAAGTGGATGCGCCAGCAGATTCTGTGCGTGAGATTGAAATCATCCGGGAAAATACGCCCTCTCAGCGGGTCGCGCTTTCTCCGGTGCCGGAAAATCCGCAAACGTTCAAAAGCGCGCCGGTTGTATTTGCCCACGGCGGAGAGTACCTATTGCAAACGACATCGGGAACGCAGATTCTACGTCTGCGCGTGATCCCCGCCTGGCTGAGTATTTTGCCGCCCATCCTGGCCATCATATTAGCGCTGATCACCCGGCAGGTGCTCATTTCTCTTCTGGCCGGCATCTGGCTGGGCGCCACCTTTATTTACGGTTACAATCCCTTCAGCGGATTCCTTTACGCGCTTACGGAATATGTGGGCAAGGCGCCGGCGGACGAAGAACGCATCGCCATTCTGATATTCAGTTTAACCCTCGGCGGCATGGTGGGCGTGATTTCACGCTCCGGCGGCACGCAGGGTATTGTGAAAAAACTTTCTTCCTTTGCCTCCAATGCCCGCAGGGGCCAGTTCGTCACCTGGCTGATGGGCATCATCATCTTTTTTGACGACTACGCCAACACGTTGATCGTAGGAAATACCATGCGTCCCCTGACCGACCGGCTGAAGATCAGCCGTGAGAAGCTGTCCTATCTGGTGGATTCCACCGCCGCGCCGGTGGCCAATATCGCCATCATTTCCACATGGATCGGTTACGAACTCAGTCTGATCAACGATGCCTTTCAATCCATCGGCATCCATGATAACGCCTACATCACATTTTTCAAGACCATTCCGTACAATTTCTACCCGCTGTTCACCCTGGCGTTTGGTTTATTCATTGCCCTGAGCGGCCGGGACATGTTTTCCATGCTGAAGGCCGAACGACGGGCGCAAAGAGGGAAACCGCTGCGCGACGGCGCTGTTCCTCTGGCCGATCTGAACGCCGGGGATCTGCAAACCAAATCCGGAGCACCCCTGCGCTGGTACAACGCTCTGGTGCCGGTGGCTGTGGTTATTGGCGCTACTTTGGTCGGCCTCTGGTTTACGGGACTAAGCAATCTTACAATCGATGCACAGGAACTAAACGGCTACTCCTTTTTGCGCTATGTCAGCGCTGTGGTGGGCGCATCGGACTCCTTCTCCGTGCTCATGTGGGCCGCGTTCGGCGGAAGTATTGTGGCCATCGTCATGGCGATTGCGCAGCGCATTCTAACGCTCAATGAGTCCATGAACGCCTGGGTGTCCGGCGTGCGGGCCATGGTCATGGCGGCGTTAATTCTTACTATGGCCTGGGCGATTAGCAATATCTGCCGGGACCTGCAAATCGCCGATTATGTGGTTTCCATCTCCAAAAACTTTTTGTCGCCCCATTGGCTGCCCACGATCTCTTTTCTCATTGCCGCTTTCATCGCTTTTTCCACCGGCACTTCATGGGGTACCATGGCTATCTTGTCGCCGATTGTCATTCCCCTGGCTTATCAGCTGCCCCTGGCCGACGCCTCCATTTCTCCTGCCGTGGCACATGAAATCTTTCTGAGCGCCATCGCCTCCATTCTGGCCGGCGCCACCTTCGGCGACCACTGCTCGCCCATTTCCGACACCACCATCATGTCCTCCATGGCTTCAGGCGCCGATCACATCGATCACGTGCGCACCCAGCTGCCTTACGCGTTAATGGCCGGCGGGGTGAGTATCTTTTTCGGCTATATCCCGGTGGGTTTCGGCCTGCACGACTGGATCACGCTTACTGCCGGATTCATCATCATTTTTCTGATTATTCGTTTTTTCGGTAAAAAAGTGGCATGAGGGAGTCTTACCACTTCTTTTTTTTGATGATTCATATCGGCGCGTATCCAACCAGTCTTTTATTTCCAAGGATTTTTACTCAACCCGAAATATCAATTGGCATAAACGATATCTTTATCCCCGACGGCTACGATTCAAGTAAAAAAATAAACACGCCGGAATTTATGGCAGCTTTCCGGGTAAAAAATATTTTAGCCTTTGTAATTCTTAACGTAACATTTATATTCGCTATACGTAGAAAATAATCCATAGGCCTAAAGCAATGCTTCTGGCACACGCTCAGAGCCGTCGGTAAGGAGTCCTCCTGGAAACCCCGACGTACGAATTACGGTGTTTAGAACCAGAGGCCTGCCGGAGGGAAAAGGCAGCTTCACCGGAATACAAATACGAAGCAGATTGTAATACCGCTTCAGTCGCACTTCGGAGGTTTAAACCGAAACATTGAAAGCATCTAATTTCTCTATACTTTAACGTTTATGGAATTTTGCATACAAAAATAAACTTATAGTATCATCACGTATTTGAGGAACAGAAATGTCTAAACCTAATATACTCATTTCAATGATACTCCTTTCACTTCTTTTCCTGAATCCCGGTTCTCTAAAAGCGCAACCGTCCGAAAGCGTGTATTTGGATCTCGAAGATGCCCTTGCTCGGGCATTGAATAAAAATCATGCCCTAAAGGCCAGCGAATTTGCCTTTAAAAAGGCGCGCTGGGATCATCTGCACTCCTGGACGCGGCTTATGCCCAGTATTAAATTCAACACCCGTTACACATGGATTGACGACAGCACTTTTGCTCTGCGCGATTTCAGCCGCTATTTTCGCGATACGCCTTCCGGATTAGGCTTTAGCATTCCGCAAACGGTTTTTCAGAATGCGTTTTATACTTCACTGGATTTAGATTTCCAGCTCTTTAACACCGCCCTTTGGAACGCCATTTCCCTGACCTCTGCATCCAGCGATCTGGCTTATTATCAGCGCGAAGCAGTTCGGAACAATACCGTTTATCAGGTCATCCGCACTTATCTGGACGCCCTTTTTGCCCGCAGGGAACTGGATTTACAAAAGGAATATCTCGTCTTATCACAATTGAATTACGATAAAGCCCTGCGTATGCAAAAATCCGGGCGCTATTCTAAAAACGAGGCCCTGCGCTGGAAGGTAGACTATCAGCAGCAGAGAAGCGCCGTAGCCAATAGCGAATCCAATTTACGAGCGGCTCTGGTGGCATTAGCCGGAATTCTCAGTATTCCCATGGACGTGCAAATTCTTTTACAGGAAAAAATTCCACAAAAACTGAGCCGGGAGAGCCGCCGCCTGCAGCAGCTAACCAATCAGGAAATCATGGCTCTGGTGCGGCTAAACGACGAGCAGTTAGCAGAAGTAAATCAGAATCTGGCTGCGGCACAATCGTTACAGGAAGTGAATCGCCTGAACTACCGCGGCAATTATGCCAGTTTTCTGCCCAACGTTAGCGTGCGTTACTCCTATGCCTGGCGGGAAAACGACACCCCGGCGCTGGATGATTATTCGCCCCAAACTCTGATGGTTAATTTGTCCATCCCCCTGTTTAACAGTTTTCAGGATGTCACAAAGACCAGAGCGGCTTATTTCGCATATCAACAAAGCCGGGAACAATTTGCCGATCAGTTGCAAAATACGCGGCTCACACTCACTCAGACGGCCAACGCGCTGATCAATCTGAAAGCGCAGTTGGAGCTTTCGACGACAAACATCGAATACAGCGAAAACAACTACCGCATTGTGGAAAAACAAAAGGAAAAAGGACTGGTCTCTAATATCGCCTTTATTGATGCAAAACTGGCCTTGCAGAACGCCCGTCTGACCCATTTAAGGAACGAATACAACTTTATTTCTACAATGGTACGGTTGTATTATATGTTGGGGAAACTGGGGCAGTTGTTATAAAGAGGGTGCAGGAAGTAATAAGTTACAAGTTGTAAGTGATAATGGATGGTGGATTGATAAATAATATGCACGAAACAAATAACGCAATACCTAATCAACAGTTAACCACCTAAAGTGATCCACCAGATGGTGACCGACAAATAGTGCTATTAAACAATATCGTGGAGTAAATCATGTTAAACAAAAGCATCCGATTTCTTTGGCTCTTCCCGTTCTTGCTGCTGCTACTTTCCTGCGCGGAGAAATCGACAGCTGAGAAGGACCCCGTAGAAAACGAGCCCAGGCGCGTACCGGTAGAAGGTTATATTGTCCGGATACAAGAGCTACAGGATGTGATTCATCTTACCGGGCGATTACAGGCTATTCATTCCGTGGATATCGTTTCCGAGGTCTCCGGCCGGATTTTGCAAATAAATGTCAATCTTGGTGATTACGTGACCACCGGCGACACACTGGCAGTCATCGACGATCGCATCCCATACAGCCGTTACCGTCAGGCCGAAGCGCAGGTGCAGTCCGCACAGAACAATCTGGAAATCGCTCGCCTCAACCTGCAAAGCGATGAGCAGCTCTATAAAAACGGCGATATCTCCGAGTTGCAGTTTAAGAATTCCCAATTGGCCGTAAAAAACGCCCAGGCGAATCTGTTATCGGCGCAGGCGGCCCTGAGCAGCGCAGAAAAGAACTATCGCGATACGCGCATCCTTCCCCCTTTTAACGGCGAAATCTCACGGAAGTACATTGAGCTTGGCACCATGACACAACCGGGAATGCGATTGTTCCATCTGGTAGATCGTTCCACCATTAAAATTATGGTGGGCGTCCCGCAGGATGTCATACGGATGGTGCACCTGAATACACAGGCCGATATCGCTGTATCAGCTCTGAACGGCAAAGTTTTCAGCGGAACGGTCAGTTATACTTCGCCACAGGCCGATCAACAAACAGGCGCCTTTCCCGTGGAAATCCGCGTAAAAAACGATCGTGAAAAATCGCTGAAGGCCGGCATGACGGCCCAAATCACCTTAAAACTCCGGGCCTTAAGCCGTTACCCGGCCGTTCCCGATTATGCGATTGTTAAACAGAACGGGCATCCGGCCGTGTATCGCATCTCTAACCGGCAGGCGTATTTAACCCCTGTCGCCATATTTAATACTTTTGGTATCATGGCCGCAGTGGAGCAGGGACTGGCGGTAGGCGATACGGTGGTCGTTGGCGGGATTAAACAGTTAGGCGACACCACGGCGGTGGTGCTGGAAAACATTATCTCCAATTTAGAGTAATTTTGTTTGATATAGGAACAAGCCCATGAATATCGCCCGATTTTCCGTAAAAAATTCTGTTCTGGTCAATCTGTTAATGATCGGTCTGTTTGTCTTTGGCCTGATATCTCTTTTTAAACTGCCGCTGGAATTAAATCCTGAGGTTAGTTTTAACTGGATATTCATTCGGGTGGACTATCCGGGAGCCGCCCCCAATGAAACCGAAGCCCTGATTGTGGACCCCATTGAAGCGGAAATACAGGATGTGGAAGGTATCGATGAAATTCAATCCACTGCCGGGGAAAGCTTTAGCTTTGTGATGGTTAAGTTTAAGGATATGTCCGACGCAGAGTTCCGGGAACGCTACACCGATATTAAAGCGGAAGTGGACAAGGTACGCTTTCCGGACGAAGCCGAAGAACCCTTCATTGAGACTTTTGACAGCGGCGACTTTATCCCGGTGATTACGATTAACATGTCGTTTACCATTCCCGAAAATACCGTCCATGAGATCGCCGATAATCTGAAAGAAGACCTGGAAAATCTGCCCGGTGTTTCCAGAATTCAAACCTCCGGTTTGGCCGACCGCGAAATCTGGGTGGAAACAGACCCGGAAAGAATGAATGCACTGGGAATAACTTTTGACCAAATCATTTTTGCCCTGAAGTCACGCAACATGAACATTCCCGGCGGTACCATCACCTTTGGACGCGAAGAATTCCTGATCCGATCCTTAGGCGAATATACGTCCGTTGACGACATTCGCAATACGGTTCTGCGCTCCACCCCCAATGGTGATGTGATCAAGATTCGAGATGTGGCCACAGTGGACGACCGCCGGGCGGAACTGGATATCCTATCCCGGCTGGACGGTAAGCAATCCATTACCTTTTCTCTGTCCAAGACCAGCGAAACGAATTCCGTTGATTTAATCGATCGCGTGAAAAAGCTGATTGCCGATTACGAACAGCGCGTTCCGGACGGCGTTCGTTTCCGCATGACCAACGATACGTCCGTCTATATCCTGAGAGTGGTTGAAGTGCTGCGCAATAACGCTGTTTTAGGTATGATTTTAATCATCCTGCTGCTGTTCCTCTTTTTAGGGTTCAGCAACGCCGCGCTGGCCGCACTGGGAATTCCCATTTCATTTTTAATTACGTTTATCCTGATGTATCTGACCGGATTCACTTTGAACGGCAATACATTGTTCGCTCTGGTTATGGTATTAGGGATCATTGTGGACGATGCCATTATTGTCATCGAAAATGCACATCGATACCGTCTTTCGGGATTAAGCGCCCGGGAATCGGCCATCCTGGGTACCAATGAGGTCATTCGCCCCATCATCTCGTCTATCGGGACCAATATCGCCGCTTT
The DNA here is from genome assembly GCA_964547355.1 of uncultured Calditrichaceae bacterium. GTDB lineage: Bacteria > Calditrichota > Calditrichia > Calditrichales > Calditrichaceae > CAZJNP01. Next base: position 2,433 of record CAZJNP010000073.1, on the reverse strand, counting down.
TATTCCGCTGATCCTTTTGCCCGGCATCATGGGTAAATTCATGCGCATTGTACCGATTATTTTTTCGATGGCTCTCATTGCGTCGCTGTTTGAGGCCATGTTTTTGCTGCCCTCCCATTACGCCGACTGGACGAAAAAAGCTTCGATTTACAAAAAAGGCGAACGTCCGTTTTTTAAACGATTGCGCCGCTATTACGGACATCTGCTGATTAAGGCTCTGCGTAAAAGATACATGCTTTTTGCCACACTGGTCCTAGTGTTGTTCGCTTCCTTCGGCGTGATTCCGCTGGTTGGGGTGGAATTGTTCGGCAGCGAGGATTTTGATCAGGTTAAAATCCTGATCAAAATGCCGGAGGGCAGCAGTCTGCAGGAAAGCGACCGCATCATCCGAAAATATGAAAAGAGGGTGGCGGAACTACCTCCCGCCTTGCTTCAGGATTATGTGACCAATGTGGGGCTGCTTCAGGGAAATGAAGAATGGTTAACGCGCCGTAATGTCGGACAGATTTTGTTACAGCTCACGCCGCGCGAACAAAGGGACTTAGGCGCCAGGGATATTATCACCATACTCCGGGATAAAACAAAATATATCACCGGGCCGTCTTCGGTGGAGTTTGAACTGGTCAGCGGCGGGCCGCCCACGGGCAAACCCATTTCAGTGAAAGTGCAGGGCAAATATCTGGATCAAATTAAACAGGCCGCCCTGGCGCTTGAAGATTCCATCCGCAATATTCCGGGCGCATACGAGGTTACCGATGATTTCCCGCCGGGCAAAGAAGAAATCCGTGTTAAGGTAAACGAAGAGAAGGCCGCGCTGTTCGGATTTAATGCCCAATATATCGCATTAAACATCCGGTACGCCTTTGACGGGGCAAAAGCTACAGAATACCGCGATGGGGACGATGAAATAGACGTTGTCGTAAAATACGATGAACGCTATCGCTCCTCGCTGGATGACATTTTGTACCTGAAACTGACCAACAGTACTGGCCAAACTGTAGCCCTGCGGGAAATGGTAGACTTCGAAATTACCAGAGGGCCCAACGACATCAAACGGTTTGATCAAAAACGGACCATTATGGTTACCGGTAATATCAACGAAAAAGAGACCAAGCTGGATCGCGTGAACCGCCGTCTTCAGCAGATTTTCCCCAGGCTGGAAAAAGCCTTTCCCGGCGTCCACTTTAAGATCGGCGGCCAGTTTGAGGAGTTTACCAATGTTTTTTCGAACGTGGCCTATCTTTTTGCTCTGGGAATATTGCTCATCTTTCTGATTTTAGGCGTACAGTTTAATTCCTATTCCCAACCGTTGATTATTCTTACCGCTGTGCCGTTCGCCCTGATCGGTGCCATGCTGGGGCTGTTGATTTCAGGGAATCCTTTCAGCGTGGTGGCCATGTTCGGTTTTGTGGCTCTGGCCGGCATTGTGGTCAACGATGCCATTGTGATGATCGACTTCATCAACAAACGCCGTCAGGCGCATCTGACGACGGTGATGAGCTATTGGCGAAGCATCGTTAATTCCGGCCGGTTGCGGCTGCGTCCCATTATTCTGACATCTTTAACCACCATCTCCGGTTTGATTCCCACCGCCTTTGGACTGGGCGGGACGTCGGCCATGTGGTCGCCTTTGGCTAACGTGATTCTGTTTGGCCTGTTGATCTCCACCATTCTGACACTCTTCGTCATTCCCAGTCTGGTGGCTATTCTGGACGACATCAAAGGCAGCCGTAAAAAAGCCCGAAGAATGAAGGAGCAGGGAATCATTGAACCGGACAGCGGTTTGGTGTTGAACTAATGATGCAGATATACGGTTAAAGTTTCTTTTGGTGTATCAAGCGAAAAACAGACTTAGGGTGCCTTACGGGCGATCCGAAATCCGATATTTCCGGTAGTGACGATCGGAGGGCCATAGCAAGGGAAATAACACAGTATCGATTCCGTACTGCTTAAGGCGCTTCCGCCGCGGTAAATGCGGTATTGGCCGCTATCCGGTCCGTGCGGATTGACCGCCGGGGGTTGGTAGTCGGGAGAGGCTTTCCAATCCCAGCACCATTCCCAAAGATTGCCGCTCATATCGAAAAGGCCTAATTCATTGGGCTTTTTCAATCCGACGATCTGACACCAGGTTTTTCGGTGGCCTAAATTATTTCGATACCAGGCCACTTCGTCCGGGTCGTTGCTCCCGCTAAAATAATAACCTTGCGAATGAATCCCGCCTCGAGCGGCAAACTCCCATTCCGCTTCCGTGGGCAGCCGGTAGCCGGCGGCGTTCCAGGCGCAGCTCCAGTCGGTTAAATCGTAGGCCGGTGTAAACCCTTCCCTTTCGCTTAACCAGTTACAAAAGAAAGCCGCACCGTACCAGGAAACATAGCAGGCCGCATAGTTTTCGTATCCCCCTGTTACCGTCAGCTGGCCATTACGATAGTGTAT